>JAAYXG010000804.1 GCA_012516015.1 Lysobacteraceae bacterium
CGGGCAACATCATCGCGGATTCGATCGCCCGCATTCGCGAGCAGGTCGGCTCCGACCGCGTGTTGTTGGGGTTGTCGGGCGGCGTCGATTCCTCGGTGCTTGGAGCGCTGCTGCATCGCGCGATCGGAGATCAGCTCACTTGCGTGTTCGTCGATCATGGATTGCTGCGCCTCGGCGAGGGCGATCAAGTCATGGAGACGTTCGCGAAGCACATGGGCGTGCGCGTCGTCCGCGTCAACGCCGAGCAACGCTTTCTCGCTGCGCTCAAGGGAGAGGTGGACCCGGAGCGCAAGCGCAAGATCATCGGCCGGCTCTTCGTGGAAGTGTTCGAGGAGGAGTCGTCGAAGCTCGAAGGCATCAAGTGGCTCGCGCAAGGCACGATCTATCCCGACGTAATCGAGTCCGCCGGCGGCAAGACGGGTAAGGCGCACGTCATCAAGAGCCACCACAACGTGGGCGGTCTTCCCGAGAAGATGAATCTGAAGCTCCTCGAACCGCTCAGGGAGTTGTTCAAGGACGAGGTGCGCAAGCTCGGTGTCGAGCTGGGCTTGCCGCGCGAGATGGTGTATCGCCATCCGTTCCCGGGGCCGGGATTGAGCGTACGCATTCTCGGAGAGGTCACGAAGCAGTATGCGGATCTCTTGCGGGCGGCCGATGCCATCTTCATCGACGAGCTGCGCAAGCACGATCTCTACGATCGCACGAGCCAGGCCTTCGCCGTGTTCTTGCCGGTTCGTTCGGTCGCTGTCATGGGCGATGGTCGTCGCTACGACTACGTCATCGCGCTGCGCGCCGTCGAGACGATCGATTTCATGACGGCGCAATGGTCTCGTCTCCCATACGAGTTCCTCGATCTCGTCGCTCGGCGGATCACGAACGAAGTCCACGGCATCTCGCGTGTCGTCTACGACGTCTCGGGCAAGCCGCCGGCGACGATCGAGTGGGAGTGATCGGCAACGTGGGCGGCGGACGGCAGGTGGCCGACGGTGAAGGACGCAGCAATGTTGCGGTGACAGAGCCTCAGCCTGCAGCCTCTGCTGAGCGGCGCGGAGCGAATGGATGCGCGCGAGCGGCCGGCCCCCAGTCGGAGGACAATGCCCTCGACCTGCGTTTCATGGCTCGTGCGCTCGAGCTCGCGCGCGAGGCGGAGCGGGCGGGCGAAGTCCCGGTCGGTGCGGTGATCGTCAAGGACGGTGCGATCGTCGGAGAGGGCTGGAACCGTCCCATAAGCACCAGCGACCCCACTGCACACGCCGAGATCATTGCGTTGCGCGCCGCCGCTCAAACGCTGGGCAGCTATCGGCTTCTCGATACGACGCTTTACGTCACCCTCGAGCCCTGCGCGATGTGTGCAGGCGCGATGGTCCATTCGCGCGTGAAGCGGCTGGTGTACGCCGCCACGGATCCGCGCGCCGGGGCGGCGGGAAGCGTGTTCAACATCGTGAATCATCCCGCGTTGAATCATCGCCTCGAATGCGAAGGCGGTCTCATGGCAGAAGAATGCGGGAGCCTGCTGCGAGCTTTCTTCATGGCGCGACGCTAGATCGGTCGCAATCTCGTTAGCGCACCCGCTTCAACGACCTTCGGCGTCGCGCTGCGTACGCCGCTCGTCCTTCGTCAACGTCTCGAAGCCGGCGACGATGTCGAGCAGCTCTTCCGTGATTGATTGCTGGCGCCCCTGGTTGTAGTCGATCGTAAGCCGCGACAAATGGTTCTCGATGTTCTTCTCGGCGGTGTACATGGATGCGAGGCGACTCGCGTTCTCGCTCGCCATCGATTCCGCAAATGCGCGGTACAACGCGACGAACAAGTGCTGGCGGATCAGTGCCGAGAACAACTGCCGCCAGTCCATCGAATACGTGGGCAACGAACGCGAGGGCCAGCGTTTCCGCGCCAGACTTGCGAGCCAATCGCGATCGATCGGGAGGAGCTGGACCTTGCTTGGCGCAGAGCCGGCGGGCGCAATGGGCCTGTGGTGGATGAGAAGGAACTCGTCGATGCTCTTCTGAAAGCGCAGCTCCTCGACTTTGAGCAAGGCGCGGTGAACCGCCGAAGCGATGCCGGACACGCTGCTCGGCAGTACGAGTTGCGACTCGATCGCGCAACCGGCGTCTTCCAACCGGCCGACGAGCCGCGAGCCGACGACGAGGACCGTTCGCGCCTCGGGTGCACCGCCAAGCGTGCCGATCTCCTCCAGCAAGAAACTCGCGACTTGCTCGTTGAACGAGCCGCACATGCCTTGATCCGAACCGAACGCGATGATGCTTCGGTGTCGGCTTACGGGCGGTTCTATGGCGACGTTCTTCGGCCGATTACGCAGAGCGACGTGGAGCCCGGCTTCTATGGTGCGGCTGTACTCGGCGAGGGATTCCACCGCTCGTTCGCATTGCCGAATGCGCGCGGCGGCGAGCGCTTTCATGACGCGCACGACGGCATCGAGGTCCTCCGCGCTCTCGATTCTGCGGCGTATCGGCTCGAGCGCTTGCGTCATTGACGTTCGTCTCGAGCGACTGAAATGGTCCGCCGCAGTACTTGGAGCAGCGCTTCTCGATCTTCCTTGGACAATTTGGCTCCGCTCTCCATGCGCTCGCAAAGCGCGGGCAGCTCTGCGGCGACCGCCTTTCGGATCGCGAGCTCCACTTCGGCCACCTGTTCCACCGGGATCGGGTTCAGCAGTCCCACGCTCGCGGCGAGCAGCACCGCGATTTGCTCCGACGTAGGCATCGGCCTGTACTGAAGCTGCTGCAAGGTTGCGCGCACTCGACGGCCGCGCTCCAGCGTCTCGACGGTCGCATCTTCGAGCCGGGTGCCGAATCGGGCGAACACCTCCAATTCCTCGAACTGCGCATAGGACAGTCGGAGCTCTCCCGTGACGGTGCGGTAGCAAGGCAACTGGGCCTTGCCGCCGACGCGCGACACCGATCGGCCGACGTCCACGGCCGGCAGGATCCCTTTGCGGAACAGTTGCGGCGTGAGGATGATCTGGCCGTCCGTAATGGAGATCAGGTTCGTCGGGATGTAGGCGGAGATGTTCTGCGCTTGGGTTTCGGCGATCGGCAGCGCAGTCAACGATCCTCCGCCATGTTCTTCTCTGAGTTGCGTCGCGCGCTCCAACAGCCGGGAGTGCACGTAGAAAATATCTCCCGGGTACGCTTCGCGGCCGGGAGGGCGACGCAGCAGCAAGGACAATTCCCGATAGGCGCGCGCGTGTCGGGTCAAATCGTCGTAGACGATCAACACGTCGCGGCCTTGCTCCATGAAGAATTCGGCCATCGTGGTCGCCGCGTAAGGCGCGATGTACTGCACGCCCGGCGGCTCGTCTCCGGTTGCCACGACGACGATGCTGTAGGCGAGCGCATCGTGCCGGCGCAAGTCTGCGAGGAGCTTGGCGACAGCGGAGCTTCGCTGCCCGATGGCACAGTAAACGCACAAGACGTCTTTACCGCGCTGATTCAGAATCGTGTCGAGCGCGATGGCGGTCTTGCCCGTCTGGCGATCGCCCAGAATCAGCTCGCGCTGGCCGCGGCCGATCGGTAGCAATGAATCGATGACTTTCAAGCCGGTTTGGAGCGGCTTCGTCACGGGTGCCCGATGCATGATCGGCGGCGCCGGACGTTCGACCGGACGTCGCTCCGTCAGTTGGATCGATCCGCGCTCGTCGAGAGGCCGGCCCAGGGCGTCCACGACGCGGCCAATGAGCGATTCGCCCACGGGTACGTCGAGGATGCGGCCAGTGCGGCGGGCGAGACTTCCCGCGACGAGCTTGCGGCTGCGGCCGAGCAGCACGACGCCGATTTCTTCGGGATCGAGGTTGTAGGCGAGCCCGAGCAGCCCCCCGTCGAAGCTCACCAGCTCATCTGCCTGAACGCCGGGAAGACCGCGGATCTGAGCGATACCAGAGCCGACCGAAACGACTCGACCGACCTCGTCGGCGAGCAGCTTTGCTCGCTCGCTTGCCAGCGCTTCTTCGACGACGGCGAACACGTGTTCGGAGGACCGGCGCAATGGACCCTGCGGCGGCTGGGGCTCCTCGCTGTTACCGGGCGGCGTGTGCATGCTTCCTGGTGCTCTCGTTCAGTCCCCCGAAGACGCGTGCTTCCGCGTCTTTGAGGTACGAATTCAGATTCCAGCCGATACGATGCGACTCGACCCGCAATTCGATTCCGCAGATCAGCTCGGGCGCAAGGCCGAACCGCACTTCGATCTCGCCGAGCTGCTGACGCAGCGAGTGCGACAGGTCTTCCTGCGTTTGCGCGCGCAGCGGGAATGCCGTGCGGATTTCGACCTGCCGATTCGAGTCACGAACTGCGGCGACGATCGCTTGGCGTTCTGCCGCATCGAGCGCTTGCAGCCGTTCGACGAAGACCTCCGCAATTCTGGCCTCCAGGTCCGCGTTCGCGAGCTCTTTCAGGCCTTGTTTGGCGACAGCGAACACGGCCCGACTCAGGTTCTCACGAAAGCTCTGCAGCGACTCCTGGCGCTCTCGTTCGAGCGCATCCAGCCATTCCATTTTCATCTTTTCGATGTCGCGGCGAGCGGCTTCCAGCAACTGCTGTCGATGCGATTCCGCCTCTTCTTGAAAGCGCGCCAGGATCTGCTCGCGCTGCTCCTCCAACTCTCGATGCTTGGCCCGAAGCGATTCTGCTTCTTGCTGTGCCAAGGCGCGTCCGCGCGCAGCCTCCTCGAGGCGACCCGCGATCGTCGCTTCGCGTTCGTTCATCGCGCGCACGATGCGGCCGAACAGAAAATGCTTGAGCAGCCCGACGAGCACCAGGAGGTTCACGACCTGGGCGATCAGGGTGAACCAGTCCACTTGCATTTATGGCGTCCCTGCGAGGCCGACGAAGTGATTCCAAAACGGATTGGCGAAAATCAATACCATGGACACGACGAAGCAATAGATCGCCGATGACTCGATCATCGCCACGCCGATGAACAACCCGCGCGTAATGACTGGCGCCGCGTCAGGTTGTTGAGCGAGCGCGGCCATCCCGCGCGACACCGCCCAGCCTTCGCCGATGGCGGTCACCGGGGCGCCTATGCCTACGGTCGCTCCGGCCATGATGATCGAGATCATCGCGATCAACTCCAAGCTATCCATCTATCGTCTCCTCTTGCGCGTATGCTGCTTCGTCCGGCTTGCCTTCCTCGTGAGCGCGAGTGGCGGATGCAATGAACACTAGAGCCAGAATGGAAAAAATGTATGCCTGGATCAAGCCGATGAGCAGTCCGAGGGCATTCATCAGGATCGGAAAGAAGAAGGGTGCTATCGAGAGCAGTATCGCCGCGATCATCGTGCCGCTCATGATGTTGCCGAAGAGCCGGATCGCGAGCGCGATGGTTCGGGTCAGCTCGCCGAGGATGTTCATCGGCAGCATGAACACGCTCGGCCTGATGTACGTTTTCAAGTAGCCCTTGAGCCCTTGCGCCGCGATGCCGTAAATCGGGACCGCCACGAAGACCGCGAGCGCAAGTGCCGCGGTCGTGGAGAGCGAACCCGTCGGCGGTTTGAAGCCTGGGACGATCGACAGCACATTGGACACTGCGATGAACAAGAACAGCGTCCCGATGAAGGGGAGATAGCGACCGGGATCTTGCTGCGTGACGTCCCGGATCTGGCCCTGGATACCCTCGACGATGCTCTCGAGCAGATTCTGAGCGCGCGGCAAAGACGTCTCGGTCGTCAATCGGCGCGTC
>JAAYXG010000805.1 GCA_012516015.1 Lysobacteraceae bacterium
ACGTGGCCATTGCGTAAGAGCCATTGCGATTCAAGCTAAGAATTCTCACGGTGCGTTGCTCGCTGACATACGTTGTCCCGCATCCTGCACCAGAATCTCGAACGGGCGCAAAGCTGCGCCATGGATCCGGTCACGGCTGCCGACGCTCGCGAATACTTTCATTCGCCATCTTAGTCAGCTAGGCTGATCTAAGTTAGACTGATAACCTTCGTCTGTCAAAGCACCGCCACGCATGACTGAACCTTATGAGTTCCAGACCGGAGATCGCGATGGCAGCCGGCCTGCATGACCCAGTCGACGTTCTGGCTGCCAACCGTCAACTGTCAACCTGCCACTCGAGTAAGCGGCATCGCCGTTCAGTCATGAGTCGCCTTTCGTTACTCGCTACTTCTTCAGGAGCATCGCAATGAGCCGGAAAGTCGTCCTGACCTGCGCCGTCACCGGCGGCGGACGCCCGCATCCGCGTCATCCCGCCATCCCGATCACCCCAGCCCAGATCGCGGACAGTTGTTTGGAAGCGGCGAAGGAAGGCGCTTCCGTCGTGCACATTCACGTGCGCGATCCGAAGACGGGGATGAGCTCGGACGATCCGAGACTGTTCGACGAAGTGGTCGATCGCGTGCGCTCGAGCGGTGTCGACATCGTCATCAACCTGACGTGCGGCATGGGCGCGCTGTTCGTGCCCGATCCTGAAGACGAATCGCGCCCGGGTCCGGGTTCCAAGATCTATCCCGTGCCTTCGCGCATGCGCCACATCGAACGCAACCTGCCGGAGCTCGCCTCCTTCGATATCACCGCCGGCAACCGCCACTACGGACGCTTCGAGGCGATCTATATGAATACGCCGCGCTCCATGCGCCTGATGGCGCAGCGTTTCCGTGAGCTCGGCGTCAAGCCCGAGCTGGAAGTGTTCGACGCGGGCAACATCGTGCTCGCGAAGCAATTGATCGAAGAAGGACTGATCGACGGCCCGCCGCTCTTCCAGATGGTGTTCGGCGTCAAATGGACCGCGCCGAGCGGCATCGAGCCGCTGCTCTATCAGCGAAACCTGCTGCCGCCCGATGCCATCTGGCAAGCGTTCGGTATCGGTCCCGAACAGATGCCGATGCTCGCACACACTGCATTGCTCGGCGGCCACGTGCGAGTGGGGTTAGAAGACAACGTGTATCTCTCGCGCGGCGTGTTTGCCACGAACGGACAGCTCGTCGAACGCGCACGCCGGCTTTTGGAATGCCTCAACTTAAGCGTCGCCACGCCCGAGGAGGCGCGAGAGATCTTTCACTTGAAGAAGCAGGCGCCGCTTACAACGCCAAGCCTTCCACGCTAGCCGCGCGATATGCGGCTTGCGCCTCGGCGGTCAAGGGAATCGACCGCCGAGCATCCAAGTCGAGCGCAATGCCCACGGTGCGAACCGCCGCCCAAGGGGCGCCTGTCTCCGGATCGAGCAGCCAGTGGGAGGAATACGTGACTCGGTCCGTGCAACCCGCGAGCGCCGAGCGAACTTCACACGCGTCGCCGGAACGGGGCCAGCGCACGTGCACGGACTGAAATTCGATCAGCGCCGAGCCGACGCGCGAGGATCCGCCCGGCATCGTCTTCGCGAGCACTTCGCGCCATTCGACATTTCTCAAGTGCGGGATGCTGTCGGCGACGCGGCCCATGAAAGAAGACAGACGCCAATACCCGTGAGCGTCGCAGGCATCCGGCGTCACCGCGCCGATGCCGGTCATGCGCATCCCGAGTTGCCGCGCTCGCTCCAACGAAGCCGTGACCTCGACGTCATCGAGCGAAATGCTGCGAGGACTCGCCTCGCGCGGCGCCTCGCAAAGCAAAGCGCCGGCCGCACTCGTCGCCTGTTCCGGCCATGGCACGGGGCGACCGCTGCCGCGCTCGACATAAGCGAGCGACAACCGGAACGTCGCCGCGATCTGACCGGAGTTGGAATGATGCAAGAGAAACAGCACGACCGCTTCGTTGCGACTCCAGGAGAGCACTTGCGCCGTTGCGTGCAAAGCCGCAGCGGCGCGCGCTTCACGCAGGAAACGCATGTGCTGCGCCTTAACTACCAGTCGGTGCGTTCCCGTCTCCTCGTTCACGTGCGCGAGCGAAAGCCGCCGCGCGAGACCGGCCAGCGCCTGCTCGACGCGCGCCAAGTAATAGCGCGTATTGAGGTGGCCTACGTGATCGCATTCCCATGCGTTGACGCAGCCGCGCCAAACCTCGATGGGCGCCCCGGCTGACAATGCCTGCGCGCTCACGACTTCCCCACGACGAAGAGGGCATCCAGCACGGTCGCTCCCTGCCCTCGCGCATGAAGCCTGACCGGATTCAGATCGGCTTCGACGATCTCGGGATGCCGGAGCAATAGCGCGCTCAGCGCTTCGACGACGCTGATGGCCGCGTCGACATCGGCGGGCGGCGAGCCTCGATAGCCATCGAACAACTTCGCGCCTTTGAGCGAGCGCAGCGCGTGCTCGATTTCCGCGCGCTCCACACCCGCAGGAATGAAGACCACATCCTGCAGCAACTCCGTGAGGATACCTCCGAGTCCGACCATGATGACCGGCCCCCAGTCTCCTTCGTTGCGCGCACCGATGATGATCTCGACGCCCGGTTCGCTCATGCGCTCGAGCAACATTCCGTCGAGTTTCACGGCAGGATGCTCGGTCATCAACCGCTGCTGCATCGTCGCCCACGCTGACCGCAGCGAAGCATCGTCACGAATATCCAGCACCACCGCGCCAGCTTCGGATTTGTGCGGCAATTGACTCGACTGCGCTTTCAGCGCCAGCGGAAAGCCCATCTCCTGCGCAGCTGCGAGCGCTTCCTCCAGCGAGACGACGAAGCGGCCCGCCGGCATCTTCAAGCCGTGCTGCGCCAGCATTTGCTTCGCACGGTATTCGGGGAGCGTTCCCGGATCGAGCGGTGTCGCGCGCGCGCGCGACCCCGTCGCATCCGCCGATAGCAAGCCCGTGCCATTCGCAAGTCGCTTCACCGCCGCCAACGCTCTGAACGCTCGCTCGGGCGAGCGGAAGAACGGCGTACCCGTAGCTCGCAGCTCGTCCACGTGAGTCAGCGGGATCGGACAGTCCTCGCCCAACATCGCGAACACGACACCCTGATTGCCATCGAGCGAGCTCAGCGCATCGATGATATGCGGCATCTTGCGGTTTGCTGATTCCGCGCTCGGCAAAGAGATTGTGATCACGACGCTGCCGAATGCCGGATCGTCGGCAATCTGCTCCAGCACTCGGCGATACAAGCCGGTGTCGCTCATCGCCTGCGCCGTCAGGTCGAACGGATTGCTTGGCGGGGAGAAGGCGGGCAGATGACTCGCGAGCGCATCGTAAGTCGACGCGGACAACGGCGGCAGCTCCAAGCCGATCGCTTCGCAGTAATCCAACGTGAGACCTTTGAAGGCGCCGGATTCGCCGACCACTGCGGTCCCTCCGGGCGCAAGCGGATTCTTCATTCGAATCAGCAGCTCCGGAACGTCGATCAACAACTCGAGGCTGTCGACGAGGCACACACCGCGCGCCGTCACCTGCGCAGCCATGATGGAGTAGTCGCCGGACAGTGCGCCGGTGTGAGTCTTGGCGGCTTCGCGTCCGGCCGCGCTGCGTCCGAGATGATGCAAGACGATGAACTTGCCGGCCGCCCGGGCACGTGAAGCCGAATCCAGAAACCTGGCGGGTCGACGGATCTGCTCCATCAACATCGCGATCACGCGCGTATGCGGATCGTCGATGAACTCCTCGAGGAAATCCTCCGCACTCAGCGCCGCCTCGTTGCCGGTCGATACGGAGTACGACACGCCGATGCCGCGCGCGAGAAGCGCCACTCGCACCGCCGAGGCCATCGCGCCGCTTTGCGAAACGACGGCGACGCCCTTGCGCTCGCGGAAGGACTCGAACGGCGCCACACCGAACATCAGCGGCACGCCATCGACATAGTTGATCGTGCCCAGGCAGTTGGGTCCTTGCAGCGCCATACCGGCACGCCGCGCGATCGCCGCGATTTCTTCCTGCGCGCGCCTGCCCTCCTCATCGACTTCGCCAAAGCCGCCGGCGAGAACGATCACTCCGCCAATGTTCTTCTCGGCGCAGCGACGTACCGCGTCGGCAACGTGCACTTTCGGAATGGCGAGCACCGCGCAGTCGATTCCGTCAGGCAGCTCGGATATCGAGCGCGCGCAAGCGCGCTCGCCGATGCGGTCGTAGCGAGGATTCACCAGGTACAACGGCTTGTCGAAGCGGAATCGTCCGAGGTTCGCGAGCACGCCGGCGCCGAGCGACCCCGGTGTCGAAGATGCGCCGACGATCGCCACACTACGTGGGCGCAGAAGTCGACTGATCGACACGCCTTACTCCGGTCGTTTGTAACTCGACAGGCCCGGACGGAAGCTCTTGTCGTCGAGGAACTGCGTCAAACCCTCGGAGCGCCCGCGCTCCGGATCGTGGAGCTGCGTTTCGGCGCTCTTCGCAAACAAGTAGTCGTTCGACACCTCCCACGGCATCTCTTGCACCATGCGCACCGCCATCTTGGTACCGCGCATGACCGTCGGATTCTTGCTTCGCAAGAGCAATGCGAGCTCGCGAGTTCGCGACTTCAGCCGAGCGAGCGGAACGGCCTCGTTCACGAGGCGCATCTCCGCGGCCTTGCGGCCGTCGAACGTCTCGCCCGACAACGCGTAGTACATGGCATCTCGGTGCGACATGACGGAGGTGATCGCCTTCGTGACTTGGCCGCCCGGTATGATGCCCCAGTTGATCTCCGACAGGCCGAACTGAGCTTCTTCAGCCGCGATCGCGAGGTCGCACGCGACCAGAGGCGTGAAAGCCCCGCCGAAGCACCAGCCGTTGACCATCGCGATCGTGGGCTTCGGATAAGTCTGCAGCATCTTCCATTGCCACTGCCATGCCGAGCGCTTGATGCGCATTTTCTTGTGGTAAGGCAGCGGATCGAGATCGCGGAAGAATTCCTTCAAATCCATGCCGGCCGAAAACGAATCGCCGGCGCCGGTGATCACGACGACCGCGACGCGCTCGTCGATCTCGAGTGCATCGAGCACTCTCACCATTTCGTCGTTCAGCGCCGGGCTCATCGCATTGCGCTTGGACGGCCGATTCAACGTCACCCACGCGATGCCTTCGTCGAGCTCGACCAGAACGTTGGCGAGGGGCGGCTCGAACGCGAGTTGCTCAGAGGTACTCAAGTTGGTCTTCTCCCAAGGGGTCGCAAGCTCAGGAGCGAACGATAAGCTAATCAGCCTGGCTGATCAAATTAAATCAGCCAAGCTGATAAGCAGCTCGACTGATTACCTGCACGGGTTACGCGCTCCTCTACGCCTCTTTCGGCTTGGTGCGCAGGTGGGCCAGCAGCTTCTCCATCAGCGCGCGATACTTCTCCAGCTCTCCGGGCGCGAAGCAGGAGAAAATGTCGGCTTCGACCGCGGTCGCCGCTTTGTCGCAAGCGCGCAGCGCGCGCCGCCCCGCCTCGGTCATCGTGACCTCGAGGACGCGCTTGCTGCCCTTCGCGAGATTGCGTTCGATCAGGCCGTTGTTCTCCAGATTGACGATCTGCTTGATCATCGTCTGCGGCTTGACGCCGAACAAACGCGACAACTCCGCGGACGACCGCTTACCGCTGCGCGATAGCGCCGTCAGGATACGGAACTGTGTGGTGGTGACGCCCAAGGGCTGCAGGGCAGCTTCCAGACGCAGGAACGTCTTGTACTGCACCTGCTTGACGAGATAGAGCGTGCGATACGAGGCCTTGGGGGCGTCATTTCGCGCATTTTTCGCAGAAGTCCGCTGTTCTTTTGACATACCGACAATCGTGCTCCTTCCTGTCAGTTGGTGCGGCAGTATATATCTCTCGGTACGCGCACCCGCTGAGTGATGTGAACGGCATCCATCAGGACGCCGCGATCATTCGAACGCGCGCATCACGGCAGATGCAGAACGCGCGGTTCCACGTACGATTTGAGCCCCATCGAGCCCAATCCTCGACCGAGGCCCGATTCCTTGAATCCGCCGAACGGGATGCCCGGATCCGAACCGCCGTGAGCGTTGACCCACACCGTGCCGGCCTCGAGCCGGCGCGCGATGTCCGCCGCCCGTTGCGCATCCGCGCTCCATACCGAGGCGCCCAAACCGAAGCGAGTTGCGTTGGCGCGCGTCACGGCCGCCTCGATATCCGCAAACGTCAGCAACGGCAGCACCGGACCGAACTGCTCCTCGTCCACCAACCGCACGCCCTCGGCGACACCCGCGATAACGGTCGGCGCGACGAAGTAGCCGGGCCTGTCGAGCGCCGCGCCGCCGACCAATGCCCGTCCGCCGCGCTCGATCGCATCCTCGATGAGACCTAGCACACGCTCGAACTGCGGTCGGTTCTGCACCGGTCCGAGCTCAACGCCGGGCTCGAAGCCATCTCCGACTTTCACTTGCTTGGCGAGCCGCGCCAGCGCCGAGCCGAGCCGCTCGGCGAGCGACTCGTGCACGAACACCCGTTTGATCGCCATGCAGCGCTGGCCGCTGTTCTGAAACGCGCTCCAGAAGAGCTTCGGCGCGATCGCATCGACGTCGGCGTCGTCCAGCACGATAGCTGCATCGTTTCCGCCGAGCTCGAGCGAAACCCGCTTCAAGTTCGACGATGCGGCGCTCGCGAGGACGCTCTTTCCGGTTGCGATCGAGCCCACAAAACCGATCTTGTCGATGCCGGCGTGTTGCGTCATCCAGCGGCCAAGGTCGTTACCGCCGGAGAGCGTGTTGAATAGTCCACGCGGCAACGCTTCGGCGGCGATCTCTCCCAGCTTGAGCGTCGCGAGCGGCGTAAACGGCGACGGCTTCAGGATCACACTGTTACCGGTTACCAGCGCCTGCGCCGCAATCTGCACACCCAGCAGCACGGGCGAGTTCCAGGGCGCAATCGCCCCCACCACACCCAGCGGCCGATAGTCGAGCACGACGCGTCCCCGTTCATCGCTGCGCAACATTTCGGGAGTCAACTCGAACGAGAGCAGCCCTTCGATTCGGCTCGCCGTGGATTCGATCTCGCGGATCGCTGCCCCCAAAGGCTTTCCCTGCTCGCGAGTCAACAATTGCGCAAGCTCTTGAGTTTGCGCGCGAATCGCCGCTGCGAAGCCGCGCAGAATCGCCCCTCTCTCCTCGCCCGGGACCGCTCGCCACTTCTCGAACGCCCGTCGTGCAGCCGTCACCGCCCGATCGAGCTGCTCGGGGGTCGCGTCAGGTGCACGGGCGAATGCGCTCGCCGTTGCCGGATTGATGACATCGAAGAACTCGACGCCCTCGACCGACTCGCCGTCGATCGTGTGAGTCGCTGTCGTTTGCATATCAGTTTGGCTGATTAATTGTATTCGGTTTCGAGCGGTTCGATTCGCAGCGGGGCGCGTTGACATCCCCGGCCTCATAGATCATCTTAGCTGATATCAGCTCGGCTGACATACTTCACGACAGATCAACAGCGCCCGACCACGATCGGCGCAGCGGCGAAGAAGTTATAGTTCCGCGTAAGCGGGAGGGGGAAAAG
>JAAYXG010000806.1 GCA_012516015.1 Lysobacteraceae bacterium
AACTCCGCCGCCCACTTCGCCTTTACTTCCGGCTTCGGAGCGTAGTTGCCGAAAAGCTGCCACATCTCCTGCGAGTAATCCGCGGCGATGACTTTTCCGTTCGGTCCCAAGTAATCCATCAAGATCCCCGCGTACCAAACCTCACCGGGAATCGTGTCGACGACCGTCATTCCGGGTTCGATGCCGAAGAACTCGAGCGTCTCCTTCGGATGACGCGCCTCATAGCGCGATTTGATCTCCTCGGGTTGTTCGGCGAGAACGAGGTCGAGTTGGCTCGTTGGGCTCACAGCGGCGGCTTGCTCTGCGCTAGGTTCCGGCGAGACGGGTGCGGGCGGCTCCTTCGAGCAGCCGAACAAAGCAAGAGCGACCGTGCCCAGAAGTAGATGTCTTCTCATTTGGATTCCTCGGATTGCCATTGATAACGGATCGTTCGTGACTCGTGATCCGTGACTCGGAAGGATGGTTCGGCGCCTTCGAACGCTTGCGGCCCGCGGGTCACGTATCACGAGTCACTGTTTTGTCATTGCATTGAACATGAAGCGCTTCGCGAGCGGCATACATTCCGGGCAGCGCCGAGTGTCAGCCGTATCGTTGTGCTCGGCTCCTCGTATCACATGCAACTCGCTCGCGAGCCCGGCTTTCGATGCATGCTCGTGAATGGGGATCGAGCCGTGGAGCCCCGTGTCCGTCGAGCCGATCGCAACGACTTGATCGCGGTCGCCGTGGATGCTGATGAGCGGCGGCTCGTCCTTCTCGATCATGTCGAGATGCATGACGAAACCCGACAAGTTGATCACGCCGCGAATCGAATATGGCAGAGGCTCTCCCTCGCCATCGATGCCGCCATACTGCTGCAGGGCCTTCGTCATGAGCTCCGATACCGAATCGTCGGCGTCCAGATAAGCGACGTGCATCGAGGTGATCGCGCCGGCCGAATGGCCCCCAATGAAGATGTTCTCCGGATCGATGCGAAAGCGATTGGTTTCGGCAGCGTCCTTCACGAAGAAGCGAATGACGGCCTTCTGATCGGAAAACGCCTTGGCCAATGCGTTCAGGAAGGTGGGCAGCGAGCCGATGTCCTTCGATAGTCGATAGCGATTGATCGCGACGACATAGCCGGCGCGAGCAAGGTCCGCGCCGACGTCGTCCATCCAGAAATCCTCGTGCCGCATGAAGGCGCCGCCCGGCGTGAGGATGACGAGGGGGCGCTGCGCTTCCGTGTCGCCCTTCGGCTCGAAGACTCGCAGCGTCAGCTTTTCGAGCTGGCCGGTCGCATCATTCGTCCGTTCCGCAAACACGATGTCGCCCGTTCGGACGTGATCGTCGAACACCTGATTCAGATAACGCCGGCTGGATACATCATCCGCGCATAGAACGAGCGGAGAGCCGATAAGCAGCGTTGCGACCACCAGTCGCGCGAACGACGAAATGTGATTCATCCAACGGTCTCCCCTACCTGCAGTGCGTTGCGGTTTATAGCACGGTGGCCGAACGGATCGACAGATCGCTTGGAGCGCGAATTGCGGGCGACGAGGCACCGCCTTCGGTGTGACACTTCCTCCGCATCATCGTATATACATCTATGAGCTCTCGGTCGGCCTCCGCCGCGCGCATGCTGCAACGCCTCTCGATCACGGAAGTGGATTGGGAGGCCGTCTTTGCCGAGCAATTGCCGCGGATCTACAACTATTTCCGCTTTCGCCTCGGCTGCGAGGCCGATGTCGAGGAGCTGACATCGGCGACGTTCGAGAAGGCGTGGCGGGCCCGCGATCACTATCGACGAGATGTCGCGGGCTTTTCGACCTGGTTGTACTCGATCGCGCATCACGCCGCGATCGACTATCTGCGCACACACCGCCAACACCTGCCGCTTCAGGCGGCACTCGAGATCGCATCGGATTCGACGCCCGAGCACGATGCCCAGCTTGCCTCCGATCTGAATCGCCTCGCGCAGCTCACGCGCGATCTGCCGGAACGCGACCGGGAGCTCATCGCCTTGAAGTACGGCGCCGCGCTCAACAATCGCGAGATTGCGCGCTTGACGGGGCTCAGCGAATCGAACGTAGGCACGATCTTGCATCGCATCGTGCAGGCACTGCGCGCGCGGTGGTAACGATGCGGAGTCAATGCAATGAATGACGATTTTCTCTATCGCCTCCGCAAAGAGCCGCCGCGGGCCTTCGCGGAGCGGCTGAAAGCCCGCCTCGAGAATCGGAATCCGCGAAGAGCCAGGTTCTCGATCGTACGAACGCTCGTGCTCGGATTGCTCGTCGGCGGCGCGGCGGTCGCGGCGACCTGGTGGAGCGTGCAGGGCGACGGGAGCGGCGAGCTTCGCGCCGCTGTGTCGAGCGTGCTCGGCTCGAATCCGCGCGCTTCGGGGCCTTTGTCGCCGGAGACGATCGCGAGGCAAGGATCGTTTCGCGATGGGCTGCCGCTGCAAGGATCTCGCCACGCTCAGCCAACGCCTGTCGCAACCTCGTCTGCACAAGCGCCCGGTTCGGACACGCCTAAGGATGAACCTGCGCTTGCCGAAGCAATGCAAGGCGGCGTTGTCGGAGGCTATGGGGGTCCGCATCGCTCGGCTCAGGGAGGAGCCGCGAACGCCGCCCATCTTCGAAAGCTCCTCGCGGCGGGGCACGAGAACGGGATGATGCTCCTGGAGGCCGTGGGCAAGAGAACCGGTTTCGAGCTCGAGCTCGAGCAGGTCGAGGACGATGAGGCTTTCCGCCGTCTTTGCATCACCGAGCAAGCGCATCTCGTCGTCACGACGCGCGCCATGACCGAAGAAGAAAAGCGCCAATGCAGGGCCACGCTCGGCAGTTGGGCCTATCGCGACATCCTTGCGATGAAGCTCGGCTACATGGGGGTGGCGATCTCGGCAGCGAAGTTCGGCACATCGCCACCCTTGTCTCCTCGCGAGATCTTCCTGGCGCTCGCGAAGCGAATTCCCGATCCGGAGGCGCCCGCTCGCTTCATCCCGAACACGAACGTGAGTTGGCATCAAGTGCGGGGCGATCAGGAAAGGCGAATCACGTTCTTCGGCCCGGAACGAGATTTACCGCTTGCGCGCGTATTCGCGGCAGTCATCATGAAGAAAGGCTGCAATACCTTCCCCTCGATCGCGGCCCTGCGCGATGCGGATCCTGACGAATACCGCCGCATCTGCCGCGAGATCCGCGAAGACTTCGTTTACACCTCCGTGCGGGAGGACGAGTTCTTTCTAACGCAGACATTGTGGGGCGATCCGCACGCGATTGCCGTGCTGAGCTTGCCGTTCTTCGATTCGCATCGCGAGGAGCTCAGTCGCAGCTTGCTTTCCGGTGTGCAGCCGACGAAGGAGACGATCGCATCCGGCGCATACGAAGGTTCGATCACGCTGTTTCTGTACGCGCGCGGCGACGAGACCGCCGCGGCCTGGATGGCGAGAGATTTCGAACGAGCGATCGGGCCGCCGACCCATCTCGCTGGATACGGCCTCATTCCGCTAGATGCCCGAGAAGATCGTTGAGCGCGCCTCGTATTTGCCTGGAGTAAAGGAGCACCACTCGATGAGAATGCAATTCGCCTTCGTCGCCTGCGTATCTGTTCTTGCTGCGTCCGCCAGCTTCGCTCAATCGACGTCGCCGAGCGAAGACACGGTTCCGCTTCTGTCGCTGATCTCGGATATCGCGAAGCGTAGCGGCAAACGGTTCGTGGTCGATCCGCGCGCGCAAGTCGATGTGACTTTGATACCGCGAAAAGCCGAGCCGCTGAGCTACGCGGAGCTTCTCACCGTGCTGCACGTCCATGACCTCGCCGCTGTGGAGGAGGGCGCTATGGTGAGAGTCATTCCCGACGCGAACATACGCAATCTTGCCGTGCCGCTGCTGGAAGACACAGCCGAGCGCGCCGAGGCGGATTACGTCACCAAGGTCATACCGGTTCGCACGACGCCCGCGGCAATGCTGGTACCGATGCTCAGGCCGCTCATGCCGGTGCAGGCGCATCTCGCGGCTTCGATTTGCACGAACGATCTCGTGATCGTCGATACGGCCGCAAACGTTAGGCGGATCGAGGGCATCGTGCGATCGCTCGACGACGGGGAGGAGCCGTACACGCCGCGGGAATGCGCCCCGCGCCAATCGACGAGCGACGAATCGAAGAAGCCGCTATGAACGTGCAAGCGGCCGCGCGCGGCGGCTATGCTTGCGACCATGACTTTGCAAACTACGGAACAACCGCCCATCGCCGCGGGCGTGTTCGGCGTGTGGCTGGAAGAGATGCGAGCGAGCCTGCGCGGCGAGCGCGGGACGGACGTTCCGTGCGGCGACTGTGTGGGCTGTTGCGTCTCCGGGTATCCGGTCGTCATTCGCGCCGAAGATGATCGGGCGATGGCGGAGATTCCGCTCCGGCACATCGCGCGTGCGGTCGATGGACGCACGCTGATGCTCGCCTTGCCCGACGGCTCGTGTCCGATGCTGCGCGATCGCAAGTGCTCGATCTACGCATCGCGGCCGCAGACGTGCCGAGACTACGACTGTCGCGTGTTTGCCGCGGCCGGTATCGATGCGGGCGGAGAGGAGCGGGCAGTCATCAATCGGCGTGTTCGCGCGTGGCGCTTCGAGTACGCGAACGAAGCGGACGTTCGGGCGCACGAAGCCGTGAGAGCCGCCGCAAGGTTCATACGCGACAAGGCGGCGAGCTTTCCCGGTCGGCCCCCCACTGCGCCGACCGGCATTGCCGTGCTGGCGATCAAGAGCTACGAAGTTTTTCTCCGAGCGGATGTCTGCAACGCAAGCGACGAGATCGTTGCGCGCGCGATCGTCGAGACGAGTCGCGCGTTCGACTCGTAGCGGTGGGAGACCATGTAGGTCGGATTTTAATCCGACCAACAAAAAGGTCGGAATAAATTCCGACCTGCAGCTTTACCAAGGTGTGCCTTCGGTCGCGATCTTCTCCGCCGGCATGTGCGGCTGGTCGTTCAGCCACGCGGTTGCGGCGGCGATCTGATCCGGCGGCACTGAGCGTGCATCCGCATTGCGCTCTTCCAACCACGTCCGCATGGCCGTCAAGAGCTTCGCCGCCTGTTCGCTGTCGAGCGCATACAGGCGCTGATAGTTGAACTTCGCATCCGCGAAGCGATCGAGCCCGAGGTAGGCTTCGCCTTGATATTCGATCGCTCGCGCGTAGTCGGGCTTCAGCTTCAGTGCGGTCGCGTACGCTTCGAGCGCACGACCGTGTCTGCCGAGCTTTCGATTCGCATAACCGATGTAGGTATGCGCCTCGTACATGCGCGGGTCGATCCGAACGGCTTCTTCGAACGCGCGCAAGGCATCTTCGTAGGCTTGCTTCGAGCCTTCGATCGCCGTCTGTCGCTCGCGCTCGCTCTGCGCGGCCATGGCATCCTGATCGAGCCGCGTCGCCCGTTCGATGAATGCGTAGCCCTCGCCGTACGCATCGAGCGCGGTGTGCGAATACTCCGTGCCGGCTTCGACCCGCCGCGGCTTGTGGCGCGGCGGTCCATCCGCGAATACGGAGGATGCAATCAAGCTCGCGATACAAGCGAGAAGGACTACGGCTCTGTTCGATTGCATGCTTCTGTAACTCATCATCGCTCTATCCTTTGCCCCCACCCTAACCCTCCCCCGCAAGCGGGGGAGGGAATGTGGCAGCGCCGTCTGACTGACCAACCGCGAACCGCTACCCGCGATCCGCAGTAGAACTGACTATCCCCTAATCGCTATCCCCTTCCTCAAAACCTGGACGACGTGAGCTCGATATCCGCGTTTACCCACGCAGTGCGGAAATCCTCATCGATCGCTTTCGCTTCCTCTGTCTTGCCTTGCGCACGCAGTGCCTGCGCGAGACCGAAGAGTGCCCAGCCGTTCTTGGGATGCTCGCGCAGGTCCTGCCAGTACACGGTCTCGGCTTCTGCGGGACGGCCTGCTTTCAGCAGCACGGCCGCGAGAGAGTGGCGCACCGGATAGTGCCAATCGTCCGGCTCGGTGTAGGCGAGTGCATCCTGCATGCGAACAGCCGTTTCGAGGTGGGTGATCGCCTCCTCGTACTTGCCTTGCTCCGCCGCGAGCTCGCCCGCAAGAGATTCGGCCGCGATGCGCATGACCGCATCGGGCAAATTCAGAGACATGGACGCGGGAGTTGCGATCAGCGCCGGATCGGCCGCAATCTTTTTCACCGCTTCGAGCTCCTTGGCGGCGCCCGCGAAGTCGTGCTTGCGCGTGAGCGCCATGCCGCGGGCGTAGTGGCGCACACCGCGCGTGAAGAGCGACTCGTACTTGAGCGGCGGCAGCTTCAGGATTTCATCCCAGCGTCCGAAACGCACGAGCGCGAAGTCCTCCACGAGCAGGAATGTTTGCAGGATGGGCACTTCCGCGACCGCCTC
>JAAYXG010000807.1 GCA_012516015.1 Lysobacteraceae bacterium
AGGCGGGCGCTGCGCACCATCGGCGAGCCGGTTTCCCGGAAGACGGCTATACGTGTATTCCTCCGGGCGTCGATGCCGTGCGCTTCAAACCGGATCCGGCCGCACGCACGAAGGTGCGCGAGCGGCTTCAGGTGCCGCACGATGCGTTCGTGATCGGCATGGTGGCGCCGTTCCAGCCGGAATACGACCACGCGACGTTCCTCAAAGGCGCGGCCGAGCTCATCAAGACGCATCCGAACCTGTTCGTGCTGCTCGCCGGACATGGCGTGCAGCGCGGTAACGCCGCGCTGATGGCGATGATCGGCGGCGGTGCGCTGTCGACGCGCATTCAGCTACTCGGCGAATGGTCCGATCTCACCTCGTTGTTCAATGCCTGCGACCTCGTGTGCTCGAGCGCACACACGGACTCGGCGCGCATGACTTTGGCAATGGCGATGTTGTGCGGCATCCCGTGCGTCGCAACCGGCCTCGGCGCGCAAGGCGAGCTCATCGCTCAGCACGGCGTTGCGATCGAGCCGGGGAACCCTGCGGCGTTCGTGCGCGGTATCGGAAAGATCTTGCAGATGCCGCCCGACAAACGGCATTACCTTGCGCAAGGCGCACGCAAGCATGCGCTTCAGCATTATGTCTACGTGCGTTCGCTGCAAAAGTACTTACAGCTCTACGGCGAGCTCGTCGGCAAGGAAGCGTTCGTGCAGCCGGTGATGCCCGTGCCGGAGGTGGATGTCAACGAGCCGCTGCCGCCGAAAGTGGAGACGCCTCCGCCGCCGAAGCCGGCGGTCGCGATCGAACAACCCGTCGATCCGGATTCGCTGGAATCGCATGTGGCGCCGGCCGAGCCGGAGCCGCTGCCGAAGTGGCGGGTCGAGCAGGAGCAAGCGCGTGCCAAGGAGGATGCGCGCTTGTCGGCAAACGCCGCGTGCGACGGCGATGTGTTGGAGATGTTCGAGGAGCAGATGGCCGCGAATCCCGTCAGCGCTCCGGTGACGCCGATGAGCGAACGCGCGCGCGGGTACGTGGAAGATTTCGAGGAATTGCTGCCCGTCGAAGTGCTCACTGCACCCGCGACGCCGCGCGAGACGAACGCGGATGCGGAGTCTCCCGCAAGCGCGGAGCCTTCCGCTGCGCTGGCCGCTGAGGCCGCCAAGACTGAATCGTCCGAGGCGGCGGCCGCGCCGACGCTCGGAGCTGCACCCGTGACATCCGCAAACGTTGAACCCAGGGTCGACGAGCCCAAGGTCGACGAGCCCAAGGTCGATCGGCTCGCTCAATCCGAGCCGTCGGCGACCGTAAGCGCGGCAGAGGCTCGCACGAGCGCGAACGAAAGCGAGGTTGCCGCGTCAACGACTTCCGCAAGCTCGGCGGCGCCCGTCGACCCGAGCGCAACGTTGCCGCCGATGCAGACGCTCGCGGCGTTGGAAGCACCGGCGCCGCCTGCATCGAGCAGCGAAGCCGACACGGGACCCGAGCCGGTACAAGCGTCCCTTTTCGATTTCGAGCTGGTGCCCGAGCCCGAGCCTGAGCACGGGCCCGAGCGTAAGGTCGCGAGTCAATGACGAGTGCGTGGATCGCGCTGCTTCAGAGCAGTGCGATCGCGCCAGCTTCCGCATCGCCCGCGCTGCGCCGAAGGCTCGCGAACCATTCGCGTCCGACGCCTGACGCATTCTTCGAAAGCTCCGGTGCAGCCACTTTCCGGCTTTCGAGCGTCGCGCGGGGCACACGCGCTTCCAGCACGCCGGCATAACTATCGAGCCGCAGGATGTCGCCGTCCTGCACTTTCTCGAGCATGCCGCCGGCGAGACATTCGGGCGTGACATGAATTGCGGCCGGCACCGCGCCCGAGGCGCCGGACATGCGGCCGTCGGTCACGAGCGCCACCTTGAATCCCCTGTTCTGCAGCGAGCTCAACGTCGGCGTCAGTTGATGCAGCTCCGGCATGCCGTTCGCCTTCGGGCCCTGATACCTCACGACGACGATACAGTCTCGATCCAACTGCCCCGCTTTGAATGCACGAATGACGTCGGCCTGATCGTCGAAGACGACGGCAGGCGCTTCGACGACGCGATGCTGTGGCTGCACGGCGGACGTCTTGATGACCGCGCGCCCGAGATTGCCTTTGAGCACTTTCAAGCCGCCGTCCGCGCCGAAGGGATTCGTGATCGGGCGCAGCACGTTCTCGTCGCCGCTTCGTTCGGGCGCGGCACGCCACGCGAGACCGTCATCGGATAAATACGGCTCGTGCGTGTAGCGCTCGAGCCCGACGCCCATGATCGTCGTCGTATCGGCGTGCAGAAGACCCGAAGAGAGCAGCTCGCGAATCAGGAATCCCGTGCCGCCGGCCGCGTGAAAATGGTTCACGTCCGCGGAGCCGTTTGGGTAGATGCGGGCGAGCAGCGGAACGATTTCGGACAGATCGTTGAAGTCGTCCCAATTGACGATGAGACCGGCTGCGCGAGCGACGGCGACTAGATGAATCGTGTGATTCGTCGAGCCGCCGGTTGCGAGCAGCGCGACGATCGCATTGACGATCGCGCGTTCGTCCACGATGCGTGCGAGCGGCAAATAATTCTCGCCGAGTGCCGTGATCGCGGCCGCGCGCTTCGCGGCGGCGCTCGTTAACGCGTCGCGCAACGCGGTGTTCGGCGGCACGAACGCGGCGCCTGGTAGATGCAATCCCATGACCTCCATCAGCATCTGGTTGCTGTTCGCGGTGCCGTAGAACGTGCACGTGCCTTCGCTGTGATAACTCTGTGCTTCCGATTCGAGCAAAGCATCGCGTCCGACTTTGCCTTCAGCGTAGAGCTGACGGATGCGAGCCTTCTCCTTATTGGGAATGCCGGAGGGCATCGGGCCTGCAGGGACGAAGATCGTGGGCAGATGGCCGAAGGCGAGCGCACCCATGGCCAGGCCGGGAACGATCTTGTCGCATACGCCGAGACAGAGCGCGGCATCGAACATGTTGTGAGACAGCGCGATCGCGGTTGCGGCGGCGATCACGTCGCGGCTGAACAAAGACAGCTCCATCCCGGGCTGGCCTTGCGTCACGCCATCGCACATCGCGGGCACGCCG
>JAAYXG010000808.1 GCA_012516015.1 Lysobacteraceae bacterium
CTTCGTTGCCCACTCGAATCAGCGTGTCGTCCAAGAGCTTCACGATGAGCGCGAGCACTTTGTCGCGCGGTAGACCCGGCAGCGCGAGGTCGGCCTTCAGTCTTCGGCGCAGGGTCGGCAGACTGCGGCCGAACTCGGTCATGCGCGAGAACTTGCCGCTGTCGCGTGTCTCGCGCCACTCTGGATGGTAGCGATACTGCTTGCGGCCGCGCGCATCGCGCCCGGTCGCCTGAAGGTGCCCCCTCGCCGTGGCACAGATCCACACGTCGGTATAGGCCGGCGGGATTGCGAGGCTGCGGATGCGTGCGAGCGTGCGCGCGTGACGGATCGGTTTGCGAGTGGGTCCGAAATAGCGAAAGCCCTTGCCTGCGCGTTGCCGACGAATCCCGGGCTCCGTATCCGAAACATAGATCAAGCCGCTCTCGCGTGCATGCCGCTGCGCGCGGACGACGATCTCAGGAAGCTCGGACGAGCGCGATTCGCTGGCAGCAGTGTCTCTCATCGATGATTCCCGCTCGACTCACCTCGCGTGGAGGTTGAAATCGTGTAACGCACGCTCGTCGCTTCACCGCAAAACGCTTAGTGGGAGCTTACGTTCCGTTCACACGCGCGTGGATGAGGAGGAATTCATGAGGAATTCATCTGGCAAGTGCGTCTGTCCCTATATACAGTACGAGCACGAAGACTTTGTTCGCGGCGCTGACGATGGATTCATCTCTCCTTGAGCCGACTGCCTCGGCCTACGCACGGCTCAATGCCGAGCAGCGCGCGGCCGCAACTTTCGGGCGTGCCGATCCCTCCGGATTCACGGCGGGCCCATTGCTCATCATTGCAGGTGCCGGCACCGGAAAGACGAACACGCTCGCGCATCGTGTCGCGCATTTGCTCCTCGAAGGTGTTGCACCGGAGCGCATCTTGCTGCTGACGTTCACTCGCAGGGCAGCGCAAGAGATGTTGCGGCGAGCAGAGCGCATCGCCGCCGAGACTTTGCGTGCAAGAGCCCCGCACGCCGAGCTGACCGATCCGACGCGCGGCTTATGGTCCGGCACCTTTCATGCGATCGGCAATCGCTTGTTGCGCGAGTATGCCCATGTCGTTGGGCTCGACCCCGCCTTCTCGGTGCTCGATCGAGGCGATGCCGCCGATCTTCTCGACCTCGCTCGTCAGGAGCTCGGCTTCTCGAAGAAGGAAAAGCGCTTCCCGCGCAAAGACACCTGTCTCGCGATTTATTCTCATCGCATCAACAGCGGCGGCTCGCTCGAAGAGACGCTCGATGAGGCCTTCCCCTGGTGCCGAGAGTGGTGCGACGAGCTGACGCAACTCTTTCGCCGCTATGTCGAGGTCAAGCACACGCAGCACTTGCTCGACTACGACGACTTGCTGCTCTACTGGCACATCCTCATGCAGGAGCCGGAGATGGCCCGCGAGATCGGCAGCCGCTTCGCTCATGTGTTGATCGACGAATTTCAGGACACCAATGCGCTGCAAGCGGAGATCGTCTACGCGCTCAAGCCCGATGGCGAGGGGCTATGCGTGGTCGGCGACGATGCGCAGGCGATCTACTCATTCCGCGGTGCGACGGTCGAGAACATTCTCGAGTACCCGAAGCGCTTTGCGCCGTCGGCAACCGTCATCGCGCTCGAACGTAACTATCGGTCGGTGCAGCCGATCCTCGATGCTGCGAATCTCCTGATCGGCGCTAGCCCGCGTCAGTACCGCAAGAGCTTGCGCTCCGATCGCACCGCCGGTGCAAAGCCCATCTACGTGACCGTTCAAGACGATCGCGCGCAAGCGCTCTACGTCGTCGAGCGAGTGCTTGCGGCACGCGAGCGGGGCATCCTGCTGCGGCACCAAGCCGTGCTCGTGCGCTCCTCGCATCACAGCGATCCGCTCGAGCTGGAGC
>JAAYXG010000809.1 GCA_012516015.1 Lysobacteraceae bacterium
AGATGGTTGACAGTTAACGGTTGACGGCCAGAGAAAGACCCATGCTGGACGCACGTGCATCTAGGCCTAGCCGCTACTGCCACTTCATGCTGTCAACCGTCAACTGTCAACATCGATCAAAACTTCACATTGAAATCCAACTGCCATCGCTCGTAGTCCACGCCCACTTGACCCGCTGAGTTCGCGACGTCCGCATTGCGTTCGGTCATGAAGTATGTGGCGTTCAACACCCAGTTCTTCACGGGGGCGTAGCCGGCGCGAACGACGAGGCCCTCATTGTCGGCGTTGCCGCCCGCGAAGTCCGAATCGATGAGTTGCGCGAACAACGCATCCTTCTCGACGACCTGATAGGCGGCACCCAACTCCCAGGTACGGTAGTCGCCCGCTTTGCCGAGCAGAATGCCCGCGGCCCACGCCGTGTCCAGGTCATCGACCGCCTGATTCTGCGCGACGTCGGCCCAAAGCTGCAGCGGCAGCGTGCGGAGCGTCCCGTTGAGCTCGGCACCAACGTTGAGCACGCGATAATCGTTCGCGAGCACGGCGATGCTGGAGGTGCCGAACGGAATGCTGATGGTCGTGTTGCCGTTCGCGTTGTTGTCGTAGAACGGCGCCCTGCCCTGGCCGGCACTCAGATCGTAGTAGTGTGCCGCGAGCGTGAGCGTGGCTTCGCCGACGGGCAAGCGCGCGCCCACTTGCGCGCCGTATAGCATCGTGTCCGCAGCGACGGCGCTCGGCGGACCCGACACTTCGTCGATCCAGTAGCCGTACACGGTGCCGAAGTACGCGCCGCGCGTAAAGCTCGCGGCGAGGCCCTCCGGGTTCACATCGCTGTCCCAGAAGAGACTCTGCCCCGGCTTGAAGAATGGCTGCTTCATCTTGCCGCCGATCAGATTACCCCAATCGGCAAACTGCCAGTCGAAGTAGGCAAGGTCGAGATCGAGACTCTTGCGCGAGAAAACGCCGGAAAGCGTTTGATTGGAAGACCGAGGATCGCCGCCCTCCGTCGTCGCGAAACCGATTCCAAGCCGAATCGACTCGGTCGCCTTCACTTCGGCATTGATGCGTGCTCGTATGCGATCGCGCGAACGGTCTGCGGTACGTCGCGCACCCGAGTCATCGCGCGTCTCGTCGCTGGTCTGCTCGTGCCGATAGCGAAGATCGCCCTTGAGGGTGACCCGGCTCGCCCAATCCGAACCTTTGACTTTCGAGGCCTCGGCGGCGTGCACGGCCGATTCCTTCCGCAGCCCACGCGTCTCCGTGCGGAGATACTCGCCCTGCGCCTTGAGCTGCTCGTTTTCTGCCTTCAGCGAATCGTTCTGCGCTTCGAGGCGATCGACTCGTTCGATCAGCGCTTGTAGTTGCTCGCGAATTTGCACGACCTCGTCATCCTCCGCGGCATTCGCTGCGAGCGCAACGATCGACAGAAGAGAGACCATCGCCGCCGACATCAGCACGTTCTTCACGTTAGTACCCCTGAGGATTTCAATCCAGCCGGGTGCTTCGTCAATGCTTGGGCGGCATCCATCATGCCCCGACTCACCTTTCGCTGGACGGCTTTATACGGGGCATTTGTTACAGAATGGTGTCACCTCGGACAGGACCGTGACAGTTTGACGACAGCCGGTGGGCTCACTCCACGGAAGTTGCGAGAAATCTTTTCAATTCCGTGAAGAATGCGAGCCGATAATTCTGAATCGTCATGTCGTGGTCGCAATCTGTCCGCTCGACGAAGCGGTACGACTTGCCCGCTATACGCAACGCTCGCGCGAAACGTTTGGATTGGCTGAACGGGACGACGGGCTCGTGTCGACCGTGAATCAGGAGGACGGGCGTTTCGACGGCACGTACGCGGGCCATCGAAGACATCTGCCATAGCGCTCGCGAGCTCTCGCCGAGCCGCTGCCGCCATAGCTCGGCTTCCTGAAGTCGCTCGGTGTACTGCGACATCGCCAACAGATCCGACACGCCCGCGAAGCTCGCAGCACACGCATACCATTGCGACTCGCGCGCCGCACGGAGCAGCGCAGCATATCCACCGAAGCTCCTGCCCACGATGCAGACACGACGCGCACCGTCGGTTATGTCATTGTGAATGACACCGCCCCATTGCCCGACGCCCGCAGCAGCAAAGGGAGCGCCATATCCGAGCGAGCCGCGGAAGTTCATCTGTAATACGGCATACCCCTGCGCCGCTAGGAATTGCACGAGCGGATCGAATCCTTTGACGGTGCGCGCCTCCGGGCCACCGTGCGGCAGCACGATGGCGGGGAGGTTCGAGGAGCTTCCCTTCGGCAACGTGAGAAAGCAGGGATGGCTTGTCCATCGCGCGCCGGAGAGGTGACCGACCGCATCGGCGCGCTCGGGCGAGCTTCCGGCTCAGGATAGTGATGGCCCACCAGCGTCAACGTCCTGTGATCGTTGTCGAATAGGTAGAGCGACGGAGGATCGACGTCGCTGCCGGAAAGCACCAACTGACGACGGTTGTCGCTCATCCAGCGCCGTACGGGCGCACGGGCGCGGACCACTGTACGCATCTCGCCGTTCCTGACATTGAGCGCCGATACCTGCGGGTAGCCGCGCCCGCCAACGTCGTGCTGAAGGAGTACCCAGCCCGGCCGGTCGGCGGCGAAATCGATGATCTGAGCGCGGCTCGAGTCCCGCGCGTTTCCATTCAACTCACGTACGTGCGCGGATGCGACATCGATCGCATGCAGCCGCGTCGTCTCGGTGATGCGATCCGGCGCGCGCCGCGGCGCAATCGTCCCGCACAGTAGGGTCTCGTTGCCGGCCCAATCGCACCATCGTATACGCTCGCGTCTCGACTCGACGCTCAGCGTTCGACTCGTCGTGCCATCGGCCAGCGAACGAATCAGAACGGTCTGTCGATCGTCGGATTGCTCGACATGACTGAGACGAGTGCCATCGGGCGATAGCGCCGGCAACGCAAATGCGGACGCTCGCGCATAAGCGCGAACATCGTCGTCAATCGTCGCCGCCGACCGTTCGTACTCGGTGAGCCCCACTAGCGCAATGACTGCGCAGCGCGCTATGCCATGCGCGAGTGAAACCACTTGGGTGCGACTGAATGTCCGTGCAGTCTACGGTGCCGCCTCAGCGTGTCCCTGCGCTCGCGGCGTGAACGACGGTACATTTTGCGACGGTCAGAAGTTCACCGTGATCGACGCGGAAACCGCGGTGCCGACATCGTAGCGGTTGTAGTACACGGTATGGCCGGCACGCTCCTGAAACTCTTCGTAGCCTTCGCCGAGGATGTTGCGCACCTCCAGCTTGGCTTCGAGATCCGTGTTGAACAGATGCAGTGCCTGACGTGCGACGAAATCCACGCGCAAGCCTGGCGACTCGTAGATGTCCGGAAGACCCGCGGGACCGCGGCTCGTCACACGATCGCTCGAGTACGATAGCAGGATCGTCTGTTGCGACAAGCCGCTCTCGCTCTCGAGACCGAATTGCAGATTCACGAGATGGTCCGACTGACCGGTCAATTGGCTGCCATCGACGAAGAAGTTGCTCGCCGGCTGAACCGCAGTGCCGAACACGCTGACGGTGTCGTCGGCATCGACGCTGATCTCGGAGTCCGTGTGGGTGTAGTTACCGATGACGACCGCACGCCGCGAGCTCAGGAAGGGGCCGTCAAACCATTCGGCGAGCGGGAAGTACTTTTGCACTTCCAGCTCCGCGCCGTAGAGCACGGCTCTCGGCGCATTCGCGAAGCTCGTTTCGGGCCTGTTGTCGTTGAACCCGGTGAACGCCTCGATGGGCTTGTCGATGTCCTTGTAGAACCCGGCCACCGAAAGGCGCTGCTCGGGCGCGAAGTACCACTCGTAACGCACCTCAGCATTGAGAAACTCGCTATCGGTGAGCAGCGGATTACCGCGGTACTGGCGGTTGGCTTCGGGATCGAAATACACCTGGAACATCAACTCGCGGAACTGCGGCCGCGCGATCGTTTTCGATGCGTTGAAACGCACCTGCATCGTGTCCAAGAATTTGTAGGTCAGTGTGGCGGTCGGCAGCCAGTAGTCTTCCTCGAGGCGCGTCGCAGCGCCGGAGTTCGTCAACGTGTCGAACACCTGCAGTGGACGGACGTCTTGCTTGCCGCGCTCGAAGCGCGCACCGGCGCTCAGCTCGATCCCGTCGGCGATCTCCGCTTGCATCTGCGCGTAGGCCGATTCCGTGCGCAGCTGTGCCGTAAACGCAGGATCGGTTTCCGTCGTTTCGATCAGCCCAATGTCGTAATGGTCGATAACCGCCGAGCTCAGGA
>JAAYXG010000810.1 GCA_012516015.1 Lysobacteraceae bacterium
ACCGACTCGATTCCTCGACAGACTTGCCGTGCGAGCTCGGCTGTGCTGCCTTTGCGCGAATAAAACAAAACGAGTATTTCCGCCATGCGCGAGGATTCTCCGGGCTAACCGTGCTCAGGCGCATGTTCGTGTGGGACGAACGCAACGCAGTAGAGCGAACGCGAACGCAGACATTGTATGAGGCTGCTGCTTGACGGTGTAGATTCTCGTTGTTACGTTCAATTGAACAGGCCTCTCGAGACTTCTTCGTGCGGCCGATGGAGAAGAATAGGCCTTGGCCGCTTGAGGGTACGGGAGTTCGATGGGTCTTGCCCTGCGTTCTTTGTTTCCGTCGCTGCTTCTCGCGCTCGCCGTGGGCGTTTCCGGGTGTGCGGGCGCGCCCGTGCAGGAGATGAGCAATGCTCGACAGGCGATCAAGGCGGCTCGCGAAGCCGGCGCGGAGAAGATCGTGCCGACCACGTTGAGCGAAGCACAAGCCTTGCTGGAGCGGGCGGAAACCAACCTGCAGAAGCGTGCCTACCGCGATGCGCGTCGTGATGCGATCGCCGCACGCAGTAAGGCGACCGAGGCGCTCGGTGCGGCGCAGACGAGCGGTCGAGACGGCGCGAGCTGATCGAAACCAGCCGTCTTCGTTTTTCCATGTCCACGATCGTAGCGCGGCGCTGTTTCGTCTCCGGGCGCGTGCAAGGCGTATTCTACCGCGCCTCGACTCGTCAGAAGGCAATCGAGCTCGGCTGCGCAGGGTATGCTCGTAACCTGCCCGATGGACGCGTCGAGGTGCTCATCGTCGGCGAGCCGCAAAGCGTGCAGGCGCTCATCGATTGGTTGTGGCGCGGGCCGCCTGCAGCTCACGTCACGGCCGTCGAAGTCCGCGAGCTCGAGCTGGATCAGCTCGATGATGTTCCCGTAGGGTTCGGCACCGGCTGACGTGCTTTGGTTTGCTGCCGCTTAGCGGCACAGCCTGTCTGACCGTCAACCGTCAACCCGCTTGGCTATTGGAAGTGCCAGCGGTTCGCGAGCCGCACGAGCACCAGATCCGAGTAGGTGCGTCGGCCGACGCTGCCGTTGTAGCGCGCTAGCGCGCGCGTGTAATCGCCCTTCTCGCGCTCCAGGTAGAACTTGAGAATGGTGCAGCCCATGCGGATGTTCTGCGGAATGCGTACTAGCTCTTGGTTCGTCATGCCGAGTTGTCGAGGCCAGAATGGCATGATCTGCATGAGCCCCACCGCGCCCGCCGATGAGACAGCCCAGCGATCGAACCGGCTCTCGACGTCGATCACGGCCATGATGAGTCCCGGCGGCAGTTCGAGCCGCTGCGCTTCGCAGTAGACATGGTGCAGGATCTGAGCGCGCTCGTGCGGGTCCGGCACGAGCTTCACGAGCTTCGGTTCCATCGCGGCGCGCCACACCTGCTCTTCGAACTTGTCCTCGAAGCACTGCTCCGCGCTCAACGCCTGGCTCAGGAGCTTGCCGAGCTCCGGGTCCTGTTGACGATCCGCATAGGCAGGCAGCCCGAGCGCGAGCAGCGCCAGGCAAAGGAAACAACGGAGGGCTCGACGAGTTAATCTCATAGTTCGCGCGCATCCTGCTGTCGGCGCTCGCGATGCGCTGTGAAATGGATCACAGGCGCTCGCCTCGACGGCAAGATGGCGGCTCTCGCCGCAGCCCACTATCATGCCTGCGCCGCCCGCGAGCGTGTAGCTCCGAGGCGGTGCCAACAGCGACGAATAGCGCCTCCCGACGCATCTTCACGACCATTCTTTTCGTTCAACGACGTCAGATCCCACTCATCTCCATGGCCACGGAATATCAGAGCGAAAGCTTGCAGGAGGAGGAGACCCCTCCAGTGCGTGGGTTCTACTGGCTGCCGAATTTATTCACCACCGGAACGCTGTTCGGAGGTTTCTATGCGGTCGTAGCCGCAATCGACGGCAACTTCTCGCGTGCCGGAATCGGGGTCTTCGTCGCCATGCTGTTCGACGGGCTCGACGGCCGAGTCGCCCGCTGGACGAAGACGCAGAGCGACTTCGGCAAGGAGTACGACAGCCTCTGCGAAATGGTCGCGTTCGGTCTCGCGCCCGCGATCGTGATGTATCAGTGGGGGATCGAGCGCATCGCCGACTACGGCCAGTTCTGGTATCGCTTCGGCTGGCTCGCCGCATTCTTCTACGC
>JAAYXG010000811.1 GCA_012516015.1 Lysobacteraceae bacterium
AGTGAGTTCTCCTCAGCACTTTTTGGATGCGTGTGTTTCTTCTTATTGTGGAAACAAACCACCGTGGCTCTCGCGCTAAGCCGCGGCGACGCGAGTCGCAACGACAATCAGTGCGCGGTGGGAATAGGCTTTTCGGACTAGCATGGCCGAGCTCCCTTTGAATTTGAGAACAACTCGTCGCGCACGTCTTCGACCGATGTCTCGGACACGCCCGCAGAGCTCATTTCACACCGTTTTATTGCCAGCGTTGGATGTATGTAAGCGACGCAATTGTCAAACGCACCCGATCACGAGAAAGGTGTGGCGAAAAGGGGCTGGCTCTTGTTATCCAGACGTGCGCTTCAGCTGCTGCGCCAGAATATTTTCGTTGCGAAGTTCGCAATGAACCGATCCCCCATTCAGCGCACCTTTGTGCCAGTGGCGCTTGAACGCGGGTGGAATGTGGCGTTTTCTAGCAACGTTGTCAAGCGGATGACAGCGATGTACAAGGGGCGACGACCCAAGATATGACGCAGGTTCTAGAACGCACTCGCTTTACCTACGAATGCGGCCTCAGAACCGTTGCGTGGACGATACAACCGTAAAAGCGCAGGGATGCACATCCGCTGAGAGAGGGTGAATCGAAGTGAGCCAAACGCTTTTCGACGCGATCGACCGATACATTCGTGAGCACCTGCTGGCCGCGGAGTCCGACTTGGATAATGCACTGCAAAAATCCACCGCAGCGGGTCTGCCTGAGATCAATGTCGCGCCCAACCAGGGCAAGCTGCTTTACGTGCTCGCGCGCGCGATGGGAGTCAAGAAGGTGCTCGAGATCGGCACGCTCGCCGGGTACAGCACGATCTGGCTGGCACGCGCCCTTGCGCCGGACGGTCGCGTGATCACGCTCGAGCTCGACCCCAAGCATGCCGACGTCGCGCGCGAGAACGTGAGCAACGCGGGCGTGGGCACCCTCATCGACATCCGCGTCGGCGCGGCACTCGAAACGTTGCCGCGATTGGAAGCCGAGGGCGTCGGACCCTTCTGCCTCACGTTCATCGATGCGGACAAAGTCAACATCCCGAGTTACTTCGAATGGGCCGTGAAGCTGTCCCGACCGGGAAGCCTGATCGTCGTCGACAATGTCGTGCGTCAAGGGGCTCTGGTAAACGAGCACAGCACGGATCCGGACGTCATTGGCGTGCGCCGTTTGCACGAGCTCATTCGCAACGACCCGCGCGTGAGCGCGACGACCATTCAAACGGTCGGCAGCAAGGGACATGATGGCCTCACTTTCGCGGTCGTGAACTAGACTAACAAGCAGCCACGGCGTGGAACTTTTTTCGAGTGGAAACGCCTCTTTAGCTGCAACGCATCGCGCGCCAACCGCTCACCGCTTTTTCCTTAGGATCTCGATCATGCATCGTCTCGCCGTTTCCGCACTCCTCATCGCCGCTCTGGCAGTAGGCTCCACGCACGCTGCGGCACCGAGCTCGCCACAGCCCAAATCGGAGCCAGGGCCGTTTCAGGTCGAGACGGTCGCAGAAGGATTCGAGCACCCTTGGGGGCTCGCGCTGCTGCCCGACGGGAGAATGTTGATCACCGAGCGTGCCGGTCGCATGCGAGTGATCGATCGGAGCGGCAAAGCTTCCGCGCCTCTGAAGGGCCTGCCGAAGGTTGCAGCGGGCGGGCAAGGCGGTCTGCTCGACGTCACGCTCAGCCCCTCGTTCGCAAACGATTCGCTCGTCTACTTCTCGTTTTCCGAACCGGGGCAAGGCGGCAGCGGCACCGCGGTCGCGCGCGGCCGCCTAGGAACGGATGCGCTCGAGGACGTGCAAGTGATTTGGCGACAGACGCCGAAGGTGGACAGCAGGCTTCACTTCGGCTCGCGCATCGTCTTCGCGCCGAACGACACCATGTTCATCACGACCGGCGATCGCTACAACCAGCGACCGAAGGTTCAGGATTTGTCTACCACGATCGGCAAGGTGATCCGCATCAACATCGACGGCACGATTCCGAGCGACAACCCCTTCGTGACTCGCGACGGAGCGCGCCCCGAGATTTGGTCGTACGGTCATCGCAATATCCAGGCCGCGGCATTGCATCCCGAAACGAATGAGCTCTGGACTGTAGAGCACGGGGCGCGCGGAGGCGATGAGCTCAACAATCCGCAAGCAGGCAAGAACTACGGCTGGCCCGTGATTACCTACGGCATCGACTACTCGGGCGAAAAGATCGGCGAAGGCACCGAGAAGCCGGGGATGGAACAGCCGGTGTATTACTGGGATCCAGTCATCGCTCCGTCCGGCGCACTGTTCTACACGGGCGATGCCTTCAAGGAATGGCAGGGCGACTTGCTGATCGGCTCGATGACGCCAGGCGGCCTTGTACGACTCGAGATGGAAGGCGGAAAGGTGACGAAGGAGACGCGCTATCTGGGCGAGCTGCGCGAGCGCATTCGCGATGTGCAGCAAGGTGCGGATGGCTCGATCTATCTGATCACCGACAGTCGGCAGGGTCGGGTGTTGAGGCTTACACCAAAGTGAGTCGTATGGGCTACTGGGCTCTGGCCAGAGTGCACTACTGTCCGGGGAGAAATCGCGGGCACAACGATTGGCGCGAAGAATCGCGAACAACCGCGCGCATTGAACCCCGCGAGACTCAAACTATTGTCGTCCCGGCGTAGGCCGGGATCCAGGCGAA
>JAAYXG010000812.1 GCA_012516015.1 Lysobacteraceae bacterium
CATGTCGTGCAAGACGTCTTTGAGTCGATGCGGTCCTTCGTAAAAAACCAGCGTGCGTTGCTCGTCTCGCAGCATCTCGAGGCGCGCTCGGCGCGCGCTCGTCTTCGCCGGCAAGAATCCTTCGAAGACGAAGCGATCGGTCGGCAACCCTGCGATAGAGAGCGCTGCGACCGCCGCACACGGACCCGGAATCGCCGTGACGGCGATACCGCGTGCACGAGCGGCGGCGACCAAATCGAAACCGGGATCGCTGATGAGCGGCGTTCCCGCATCGGACACGAGCGCAATCGAATCGCCGCGCGCAAGACGCTCGATGAGCTCGTCCGCACGGCGCGCTTCGTTGTGCTCATGCAGGGAAATCAACGCAGTCTCGATTCCGAAGTGCTTCAAGAGCTGCCCCGTGTGGCGGGTGTCTTCTGCGGCGATCACGCTCACTTGCCCGAGGATTTCACGCCCGCGAGGCGTAAAATCCCCGAGGTGACCGATCGGAGTCGCCACCACGTACAGCGTTCCTGACCTCTCGCTCATGCCCGCGACCTGCTGCAACCGGTAAACTGTCCCCACATCGTTGCAGTCTACAGCCCGGAGCTCCCGCATGCCCCCATGGTCGATTTCTACGCGTCATTGGCTGCTCGCGCTGCTCGCTTGTGTCTTCATCAGCGGATGTCCCTCGACACCCGTCATGCGCGACGGCGTCAGCGCCAATGCGCAAGTCGCACGCGCCGAGCGACTCTCGCGCGAGGGGAAAGCGGCTGAGGCGGCCGCACTCTACGAGAGCGCGGCGGCGCAATCGCCGAACGAGCTGCGCAATCGGCTGTTGCTGCGCGCCGCGCGCGAGCACGTGCGCGCTGGCAACCTCGGCAACGCCAACGCGCTGCTGAAGCAAGTCGACACGACGCTGCCGACCGCCGACTTCGCGCTGCGCGCACTGATCGCCGCGGAGATCGCGCTGGCGTCGAATAGACCGGATGCAGCGCTCAACGAGCTCAATCGCATCCCGCAACCGCCCCCGCGCGATGCACTCACGGACATTCTTGCGCTGCGCGCCCGCGCATTGTTCGCGCTGAATCGTCCTGCCGGCGCGATCATGGCGGCGCTCGACCGCGAAGCGGCGTTGCAATCGCAACAGGACATTCGCGACAACCGCAGATTGATTTGGGAAGGCTTGCAAAAGAGCGCCGCAGGGAACGCCGACTTTTCGGTGCCGCCCGGCGCGAGCGCTCAGCTCGCGGGCTGGCTCGAGCTCGGCGAAGCGGCGCTGATTGCAGCTCGCAATCCGTTCACTGCACGCGACGATCTCGCGACATGGCGCACCAAGTATCCGACTCATCCGGCCAACTCGCTCTTGAACGAGGAGCTGCTGCCGGCGCTCGGCGTCGGGCTCGAGTACCCGCCGCAGATCGCGCTCATTCTACCGTTGTCGGGACGGCAGCAAGCGGCGGGCATCGCCGTTCGCGACGGCTTTCTCGCCGCCGTCCTGCAGCAGGATCCGCGCGAACGCCCGCTCTTGAACATCTACGATTCCGGAGAAAGCGGCGCGCTGACCGCGTATCGACGAGCGATCAGCGACGGCGCGCAGTTCGTCGTCGGGCCGCTCACGAAAGACGAGGTCGCGACGATCGCGAGCTCGGGCGAAACGTCCGTCGTCACGCTTGCGCTCAATCAACTGCCGGATGAAACGGTGCCGCCGCCCTTTCTGTTTCAGTTCGCCCTCGATCCGGAGGAAGAGGCCAGACAAGTCGCGCAACGTGTCGTCACCGACGGTCGCATGCGCGGTGTCGTGCTGCTGCCGAACAACGAATGGGGTCAGCGTCTGTTTCGCGCTTTCGACAGCGAGCTCAAGACACTCGGTGGCACCATCGCGGCGCTACGATTCTACGATCCGACCGCGCGCGATTATTCGCAACCGATCCGATCGGTGCTGTTGATCGACGAAAGTCGCGCACGCGCGAGCGCGCTCAACGGACGGCTCGGCACCCGCTTGGAATTCGAGCCGCGCCGTCGCGGCGACGTGCAATTCGTCTTCATGGGCGCGCAGCCGGTGCAGGGCCGTTCTCTGCGACCCGCGCTGCGGTTCCATCTCGCTGAAGATCTGCCGGTGTACGCGACGTCGGACATCTTCGAGCCGAACGAGAACGCCAACGCCGATCTCGAGGGCGTGATCTTCCCGGACATGCCGTGGGTGATCTCGCCCGATGCGGTGTCGACTCAGCTACGCAATGCCCTTAGCGAGCATTGGCCGTTGCGCGCGCGGGGTCGCGGCCGCCTCTACGCATTCGGATTCGATGCCTATCGGCTCGTCCCACTGCTGAAAGCTGGCCGGTTCGGACGCGAACACGCCATTCCCGGGATGACCGGGCTGCTATCGGTCGACGAACGCGGCACGATTCGCCGCGATCTCGATTGGGCACGCGTGTCGAACGGCCGTGCCGTGCCGCTCGATGCGATCCAGGCGGCGGAGTTGCCGCGGCGCTGATCGTTGCACGTCTGTCGCCGAAAAGTCGGGTGCATGCCGAGAAATGGCCCGCTACACGCTGCGTGTCACGGCGTAGTCTTGGGTCGGCCGCGTCTCTCTTGGGCAATGCACGGAGCACCAGATGTCCCGCATGGAGGCGGGTAGCGAAGCCGAAGACACCGCACTCGCCTACCTGAGACAAGCTGGATTGAAGCTATTGCAGCGCAATTATCGCTGCAAGGCGGGCGAAATCGATCTCGTCATGCTCGACGGAGCGACACTCGCGCTCATCGAGGTCCGTTACCGGTCGACGGAACAGTTCGGGGGTGCCGCCGCTTCCGTTACGTATTGGAAGCAGCGCAGGCTCATCAATGCCGCGCGATATCTGCTCGCGACGCGCAAGGACCTGCGGCGCTATCCTGCTCGCTTCGACGTCGTCGCGATCTCCGCGCTGCGCAGAGAAGTGCGGTGGATCAAGGGCGCCTTCTTCGCAAGCGATAGATGACGGTTCGCTTTCCCGTTCTGGCCGTCAACCGTCAACTGTCAACCGCCAACCATTCTCACGATCCATGTTGGAAACCACTATAGAAGCGAGCTGCCCCTACTGCGGCGAGTCGATCACGCTGTTCCTCGATTTGTCTATCGAGGAGCAAAGCTACATCGAAGATTGCAGCGTCTGCTGCCAACCCATGACCGTGAGCTTCACGGTACAGGACGGCGAACCGGCGAATGTCTCGGTCGACACGACGTGAATGAGAGCGCTTTTTCGACGGCACGGAACGCCTCTGCTCTTTCCCGAAGCGGGCCGGCACAGTAGCCTTCGCGAATGTGGCGCAGACTTCGCATTCTGATTCTGTTGCTCGTGCTCCTGTTCGTCGCGTTGAACACCTACTTCGACCGGGTGTACACGACGGACTGGGACACGCCGCTCAGGGTGGCGATCTATCCGATCAACGGCGACGGCTCGCCGGAAGCCGAGCGCTTCATCGGAGAGCTCGA
>JAAYXG010000813.1 GCA_012516015.1 Lysobacteraceae bacterium
CAACTCGGGCCCGTTGCTGCCCGAAATCTCCGAAGCGGTGCGCGCCGGCGACCTCGTCGCGTGCTCCGTGCTCTCGGGCAACCGCAACTTCGAGGGCCGCGTTCATCCGGAAACGAAGATGAACTTCCTTGCCTCCCCGCCGCTCGTTGTCGCCTACGCACTCGCGGGGACGTTGGATCTCGATCTCACGAGCGAGCCGCTCGGTGCGGGCAGCGACGGCAAGCCCGTCTATCTGAAGGACATCTGGCCCTCGCCTTCCGAGATCCAACAGGTGATCGCGGGTTCCGTCGATGCCGAGATGTTCAAGAAGAGCTACTCGAGCGTCTACGCAGGCGATGAGAATTGGAATGCGATCAAGGTGCCGAGCGGCAAGATCTACGAGTGGGACGAGAAGTCGACGTACGTCAAGAACCCGCCGTATTTCGAAGGCATGACGATGCAGCCTGCGCCCGTATCCGACATCCGCAATGCGCGGGTGCTCGCGCTGCTCGGCGATTCGGTGACGACGGATCACATCTCGCCCGCGGGCAACATCGCGAAGTCGAGCCCTGCGGCGCAATACTTGATGTCGCTCGGCGTGCAACCGTTCGACTTCAATTCCTATGGGTCGCGCCGCGGCAATCATGAAGTCATGATGCGCGGCACGTTCGCGAACATCCGGCTGCGCAATCTGTTGGCACCCGGCACGGAAGGCGGCGTGACGACACACATCCCGAGCGGCGAGCAGATGAGCATCTATGATGCGGCCATGCGCTACAAGCAAGAGAACACGCCGCTCCTCATCATCGCCGGCAAGGAATATGGTACGGGCTCTTCGCGCGACTGGGCCGCGAAAGGAACGATGCTGCTCGGCGTGAAGGCCGTCATCGCCGAGAGCTTCGAGCGCATTCATCGCTCCAATCTCATTGGCATGGGCGTTCTGCCGCTCATGTTCAAGGATGGGCAGAACGCCGAATCGCTCGGCCTCACAGGGAAGGAGACGTACGAGATCATCGGACTCAACGGCGGTGCCGCGAAGATGGTGACGGTCGTTGCGACGCCGGCTTCAGGCGCACCGATCAAGTTCGAAGTGCGCGTGCGCATCGACACGCCGAAGGAGCGCGAATACTTCCAGCACGGCGGCATCCTGCACTACGTGCTGCGTCAGCTTGCGAGCGCGAGCAAGGCAGCGTAGCGCTCGCCGTGGCCGTCCGGATCCACCTCGAGGAGCACGTTCTACGCCTGACGCTCGCGCGGCCCGAGAAGAAGAACGCGCTCATCGGGCCGATGTACGAAGCGCTCACCGCGGCGTTGCAGCGTGCCGAAGCGGATCCGGACGTGCACGTCGTGCTGTTCGATGCGGAAGGGGACTCGTTTTCGGCCGGTAACGACCTGTCGGAGTTCGCGGCCGTCGCGAGCGGTCAGATCCCGCCGGAAGCGCTCAAGGTGCGCGGGTTTCTCGATGCGCTCGCAGCAGCAACGACCCCGTACGTCGCGGCGGCGCAGGGTTCTGCAATCGGCATCGGCGCGACGCTCCTCCTGCATTGCGATCTCGTCTACGTCGCGGACGATGTGAAGCTCTCGACGCCGTTCGTCAATCTCGCGCTCGTACCGGAAGCGGCGTCGAGTATGCTATTGCCCGAACGTATCGGACACGCACGTGCCTTCGCGATGTTCGCGCTGGGCGAGACGATCGATGCCAAGAATGCAGTCGAGCTCGGCTTGGCGAACGCGCTCGTTCCGCGAGCCTCGCTTCATGAGCACGCATTCGCGATGGCGAAGGCGTTGGCGATGCGACCTGCGGGTGCGCTGCGCGCCACGAAGAAGCTGATGCGCGACGCGGGTGCAGTCCGCGACGCGATGGCGCGCGAGGTCAAGGTGTTCGGCGAGCGGCTGCAAAGCGAAGAAGCGCTTGCGGCGTTTAAAGCCTTTGCGAGTCGCAAAGGCGTGTGAAGTGTAATGTGTAAAGTGTAATGTCAGAAGGCCACTGCCGATTCTGACCTTACACTCTACACGTCACACCTTCTTTTTGCGTTTTCGCTTCCGCGGCTGGCCCAGCCGATACGTCTTGTTCTGCAATCGCAGCGTCACGGGCGGAAGCTCGGGCTCGTCCTCGACGCTCCATTGTTCCTTGAACGCCTGCAGCGCTTCGCTCTGCACGGCGGCATGTCGGTTGGACAGCATCAAAGACGACGGCGAGCACACACGGGCCCGAATCAATCCGAGATCGGATGCCGCGTCGAACAAAGATGGATACCAGCTCTGCCACCCGGGCAGCAGCAGCTCCACCTGCTCGCGCAGGCTCAATCGCTTGAAAGAATCGTCCAACAGACTCATGCGTCCTTTTACCATGAATCGCGCGCTTGTGAAGATCAGGCAATAGCCGACGGATTCGCAGCGAGAATGAAGCGTGAATCACACCGGATTCTCCTCGTGCGATCTATACCAATCGACTCGACGCGTGACGAGCATCACGGCCGCGAGCGCCGCGAAGAGCGTAATGGCGCCGAGCAGAAGCGCGTAGTCTTCCGAGATGACGAGCACGTAGAGCAGCCCGTAGACGACAGCCATCGCCCCCGCAACCACGACGCCGCGCGCAGGACTCGCTACCGCGCCCGCGATGTATGCGCCGATGAGCAGCGCCAGCGCGGCGGCGCCGAGACCGTAGGCGATTCCGAACGACAGATGCTCTGACAGCGCGATCAGCAAGAGATAGAACGTGCTGAGCGCGAGCCCCACCAGCAAGTACTGGAGCGGATGCAATCGTGTAGCACTCAGCTGCTCCCATGCAAAGAACGTGAGGAAGGTGAGCGCGATGAAGAGCAAGGCGTACTTGATTGCACGCTCGCCTCTTTGATAGATGTCGCTCGGCTGATAGAGCGCGACGCCGAACGTCGACTGCAAGAGCGCCGTCTCGGCAATTTCACCTTCGGCCCAACGCTGCGGATACGGGCGGTTGAGCTCCAGCACTTGCCAGCGAGCTTTGAAGCCTTCCGCACCGATTTCGTGGCTCGAGGGCAAGAACGCCCCGTTGAACGACGGATGCGGCCAATTGGATGCGAATTGCACACGCGTCTCGCTTCCGAGCGGCAGCAGCGAGATCTCACGGCTTCCCGCGAGCGTCGTATCGAAGCGGAAGGTCGCACGATCCCCTGGCGAAACGCTGCTGAGGTCGAGCACACTTTCGATTCCGGACAGAACACGTCCGCGCGACGGACTGAAAGTGAGCGTCTTGTCCGAGAACCGTGCGGAGCGCACCTCGCGTAAGCTACGCACTTGCGACATGGGCAAGAGCAATCGCGCTTCGGCCAACAGGTACCTCGTCGTCGGATCTTCCGGTGCGGATGTTAGCGCCGCAAAATCGAATTCACCTTCGAGACGTATGTCGCCCAAGTAGACCGGCACTTCATAGATACCGACTTTGCGCGGCTCGGGCTCGAGCCTCACGTCGAGCGCGATGTCCAGTCGAGCGGGGAGCAGATAGAGGTTGCCACGCACGCTGCGTTCGTGATCGTTCTCGACGTAGGTGCGTTCCGTCGGCACGATCAGCATCGGGCCGCCGAGCACGTTCGCCCCGCCCCATCCTTCCGCGACGCGCGTGTAGGCGTGCTCGCGCAACTTCGCGCGCTCGGACACGAGCCCCCGCAGCATCGATAGCGGAATGAGCAGCACCAATACGATGACCCCGATCGTCGCTGCTTTCAACGTGACGGACCCTGAGCCAGTGAGTGGCATCATTGTTGTTTCCCCTCGTAGAGCAAGCGAGAGGATGCTGACGCGACACTCTGACCCGGCCGGGGCGCAATTCGGGCGAATCGTGGCAACGTCGCCGAGCTCGACGCACCGGCGCAATAAACTCCCGGCTCCGGCGGTCTAGAATGGAACGGGCCCCTACACTGTTCGTTGTCCTCTTGTGCGACCCGAGGTCGGAGAGCATCGATGTTGATCAAACGTCCGCGTCCCGGAGACACCGCGCGCATTGCACCCTCCGAGATCACACCCGAGCGCGTTTACGTGAGCCGACGCGAGCTTCTCCAAGGAGCGCTTGCCCTCGGCGCCGGTGCGGCCGCACCCGCGTTGGCACTCGGCGCTACGCAGCGCTCGCTCCAATTTGCTCGCAATGGGCGTTACAGCACCGACGAGAAGCTGACGAGCTACGAAGACATCACGACCTACAACAACTTCTATGAGTTCGGCACCGCGAAGGGTGCCCCGGCAGCGAACTCGGGTCGATTCAAGAGCATGCCGTGGTCGATCGGCATCGCGGGCGAAGCGGAAGTAACCGGGACCTTCTCGCTCGAAGACCTGCTCGAGCCGCACGCGCTCGAAGAGCGGATCTACCGCATGCGCTGCGTCGAAGCATGGTCGATGGTGATTCCGTGGGTAGGCGTACCGCTCGGCGCCGTACTGAAACGCTTCAAACCCACCTCCAAGGCGAAGTACGTCGCGTTCAAGACCGTGCTGCGTCCGGATGAAATGCCGGGGCAGCGCTCGCGCGTGCTCGCGTGGCCCTACGTCGAAGGTCTTCGCATCGATGAAGCGATGCATCCTTTGTCGCTGCTCGCCGTCGGCCTGTACGGCAAGACGCTGCTCAATCAGAACGGCGCACCGCTGCGCCTCGTCGTGCCCTGGAAATACGGCTTCAAAGGAATCAAGTCGATCGTCGAGATCCGCTTTACGGAGCGGCAGCCGCCGACATCGTGGAATCTCTCCGCCCCGCACGAGTACGGCTTCTACGCGAACGTGAACCCGAATGTCGACCACCCGCGCTGGAGCCAGGCTCGCGAACGCCGGATCGGCGGCGGTCTCTTCGACTCGCGCGTACCCACGTTGATGTTCAACGGCTACGAGCAGGAAGTCGCGTCGCTGTATGCGGGGATGGATTTGGCGAAATACTACTGAAGAGTTGGCAGTTGACGGTTGACAGTTGACGGCCAGAGGGCAAGAGGCCCGCTGAACACCGTCCCACCGCTTCTGGCTGTCAACCGTCAACTGTCAACCGTCAACCCTCTTATCATGCCCCCTCACCTCGTCCGCCGCTTCATCAAACCGCTCCTCTTCCTGCTGTGCCTCGTGCCGTTCCTGAGCGTCGTATGGCGTGCGCTCGAGCTTGGCGGAACGGATCTCGGTGCGAACCCCGTCGAAGCCGTTCAGGACACGTTCGGCCAATGGGGTCTGCGTTTCCTCGTGATCACGCTCGCGATCACGCCGCTTCGCGATTGGTTCAACGCACCGTGGCTCGTGATGCTGCGGCGAATGCTGGGCTTGTTCGCATTCGCCTATGTCTTGCTGCACTTTCTGACGTGGCTGCTGCTCGATCAAGGGCTCTACTGGTCCGGCATTCTCGCGGACATCGCAAAGCGTCCGTTCATCACGATCGGCTTTGCCGCGCTACTAATGCTCGTCCCGCTGGCCGTCACTTCGACGAACAAGATGATGCGGCGCCTGGGCAAGCGTTGGAAAAGCCTCCATAGGCTCGTCTACCTCATCAGCCTCCTCGCCGTGTGGCACTACTACTGGCAGGTGAAGGCGGACGTGAGAGAGCCGCTCGTGTACGCGACAATCGTCGCGGTGCTGCTCGGCTGGCGTGCGTTCAAGGCCGCACGGAGATCGCACGCGCGCACTGCGTCGAGCTTGGGTCGCGTACGCGACGGGTCGGAGCGAGCGTGAAATGAAGCTAGGGGCAGCTCGCGAAGCACACCAAGGGCGAATTCAGAAAAATACGCTCGCAGAAGCGCTTGCGCTTACATCGACGTGCGGATCGTCCACAGCTCCGGGAAGAAGCGAAGCTCGAGTGCCTTGTTCAGGTACGCGACGCCGCTCGTGCCGCCCGTGCCGCGCTTGTAGCCTATGATGCGCTCCACGGTTTTCATGTGACTGAAACGCCATAGCTGGAACTTGTGATCGAGATCGACGAGCTTCTCCGCGAGCTCGTACAGATCCCAGTGCGCATCATGACTGTGATACACGGCGAGCCACGCCGCCGCCACCTGCTTGTTCGCTACGTACGGCTTCGACCAATCGCGATCGACATACTCTCGCGGGATCTCGAAGCCTCGACGGCTCAACAATCGCAACGACTCGTCGTAGATGCTGGGGCTATGCAAGGCGGTTTCCAGCGCCGCATAGGCACGCGGGTCGCGCTTGTGCACGGCGATCGTGTCGGCGTTCTTGTTGCCGATGATGAACTCCAGCATCCGATACTGCACGGATTGGAACCCTGACGCGCGCCCCAAGTGGTTGCGGAAGGCCGAGTAGTCCGCGGGTGTCATCGTCGCGAGCACGTCCCACGATTGCACGAGCTGTGCCTGAATCCGCGAGACGCGCGCAAGCATCTTGAACGAGGGGCCGAGATCGTCTCGGCGAATGTGGTCCAGCGCGGCCGTCAGCTCGTGCAAGCAGAGCTTCATCCAAAGCTCGCTCGCCTGATGGATGATGATGA
>JAAYXG010000814.1 GCA_012516015.1 Lysobacteraceae bacterium
AAGGTGCTCGCCGCATACCTAGAACGCTGGCCCGAAATTCGCAGGGAACGCATCGAGCGCGAGCGCTATTGGCGCACGCGGCGCCGCAGCGCCCTCGAGCTCGCGCAGATGCATTGTTGGAAAGGACTGGATTAGGGTCATGAGCAGGGATAGGGGATAGTCAGAACTTCTGCTACTTTGGAATCACATCGGTACTAACAACGATGCAGCTTCCGAGGCTCACATCGACGAGCGCTCTCTGCCCTCTGACTATCCCCTATCCCTGATCATTACCCCCTAGTTCATGTTCTCCGACTTCCACCGCTTCAATCGGCGCACTTTCTTGATCGTCTCGTTGAGCGCGGCGCTCGTGCTCGCCGCGATCGTCGCGGTGCCGCAGTGGCTGTCGAAGCAGGCTCGGCTCGAGGTGTTGCGCTCGCATGTCGCCGAGGTGGCGAGGCTCGCCGCGAGCGTCGTCGACGGCGATCTGCACCGGCAACTCCTCGATCCGGCGAACTACACGCCGGAGCTCTACGCACGCACGCTCGAGCCGCTCGTCAAATTCCATTCCGCGGCGCCCGAAATCTTTTATGTTTACACGATGGTCGACATCGACGGCCGCAGCCACTTCGTCGTCGACACCGCCGCCTCCGAGGCCCTCAAGACGCACCGCGAGCTGCGCGCCTCGAAGTACATGGAATTGTTCGCACCCATCGATGCCGAGCCCGACCCGGACTGGCTGAGTCGCATCGCTAGAGGCGAAACGTATGTCTACCCGACGTTCCAGCATGACGAGTACGGCTACTTTCTCTCGGGCCACACCCCCATCTATGACAGTCAGGGCCGCTACAGCGGGCTCGTCGGCGTGGACTTCGATCTGCAGTATTACCTCGCGCAAGAAGCGAGCTTCCGCCCGATCTGGATCGGCTCGGTCATCGCAGCGCTGATGTGTGCGCTCCTGATCGGCTATCTCGCCGCAAGATATCAGTATGCGGTCGCGAATCAGATCCAAGCGCACTATGCCGTTTCGATCCGCGACGATCTGACGAATTTGCTCAATCGACGCGGCGCCCTCGCCACGATCCGCGAAGCACTTGCCGTACCCGCGTCGAGCCATGCGGCGATCTTGATCGATGTGGACGATCTAAAGGCGATCAACGACCGTCATGGACACGCGGCGGGCGACGATTTCCTGCGCAAGGTCGCGGATGCCATGCGGGCCAGCGTGCGCGAAACGGACATCTGTGCGCGCTTGGGAGGCGATGAGTTTCTCATCTTCGCCTCCGGCTGCGATCTCGATGCCGCGACAGAGATCGCGCGACGCATCTTGAGCAAGGTGTACTCGAGCGAAAGCGCGACGAGCACCGTGAATGCGGGCGTGTCGATCGGTATTTGCGTCTACGGCAAGTCGGACGTCGAGTTCGAGACGATGTACCGACAAGCCGACGAAGCGCTCTACCGAGCGAAATCGTCGGGTAAGAATCGGTATGTCATTTATGAGGCGGCGATCGCTTAGCGCTATGGGCTCGGGACTTGGGGGTTGGGCCTGGGCCAGAGCGAGAGCGCAAGCACAGCTTGCGGATTTCGAACGGTTAGAGCCTGACGTACGTTCGTTTGAGGAATAGCTGCATAGAGCAGGGCGAGCTCTGCGTCTGGCCCGAGCCCCAAGCCCCGAGCCCCACGCCCCAGGCATCAGATATTCCACCGCTCCCGACACAGCGCGACGAAACGTAGGCCCGCTTGAGAGAGCGGTTGATGCCGCAAGTAGTACACGCCGACTTGCCGCTCGATGCTGGAAAACGGCAATCCTTCGATCGCGACGAGCTCTTTCGGAATGTCGGTCACGAGATCCGAGACGTATGTGACGCCCTTGCCTTCGGCAACCAGAGAGAGCCTGAGCTCCATGTGGCTGACCTCCCAAACCGAGGCAAAGGCATTGCGCAAACGGCTGCCGCGGGGGCGTCGCGGCGATTCATCGAGATAGGACGTGACGAGCGGCAGCGTTCGCAGGGTCGCGAGCGCATCGCGCTGCAGCGCTTCGCGTGCGGGGTGGTCGCGCGAGATCATGAGTCGACGCGTCTCCGCGAAACAGGAATGAAACGCGAAGTACTCGGGCATGGAATGCTGCAGCGGACCGAAGCCGAGCTCCCAGCGCCCGTCCGACACGCCGGAGACGATCTCCCGACTCGGCGCGACGACGACTTTGAAGCGCGTGAGCGGGTTGCGCTCGGAAAAATCCTTCAACAGCGACATGCCGTAGCGCGCATTCGACGCGGGCGAGAGCGCGAGCGACAGGATCGACAGCGCACCCGATTTGATCTGCGCGATATCCGCGAGCGCCTCTCGCTCTTCGTGCATGACGGTCTCCGCGAAGCGCAGCAGCCGAATCCCGGCCTCGGTGAGCTGCGGCGGCGTGCCGCGCCGTAGCAATACCGCACCCAAACGGTGCTCCAAGTTTGCGATCGCCTGGCTCACAGCGGACTGCGAGAGCTCGAGCCGCTCCGCGGCGCGACTGAAGCCGCCCGCCTCGACGACGGCGTGAAAACAGCGAATTTCGTTGCGTTCGATCTGCATTGGCTAGGGGGGCAATGACCAGGGGATAGGGAATAGCTAAGACAGCTCACCACCTCACTGACGATCTCGCTAAAAGGATAGCGGACTGCGTCCGTCATCGTCCGAACTAATAGATTGATCGCCCATGGGCTCTCGCCAGCGCCGCGTCGCGGGTCTAGTTTTCGCTATCCCCTGCCCCTGATCACGACCGCTTCCGTCATGTCGCAGGTTCATAAAGGTCTCGAAGGAATCCTTGCGGATACGACATCAATCTCGCTCGTCGACGGCGAGGCTGGTCGCCTGTACTACCGCGGCTACCCGGTCGAATCGCTCGTGCGCTA
>JAAYXG010000815.1 GCA_012516015.1 Lysobacteraceae bacterium
CGCGTACAACCGCAGGCGGCGCAATCGAGTCTTGTCGTGTGACGAACCGCGCGCCGACGGCATTGAGCTCGAGCGCCTTGACGACATCGTCCCATGACTCGCCCTTCTCGAGACGGGCGACCGCGTCGGCACCTTTCGCTGCGGCGGCATCGCGCGCTGCTTGTGTCTTGATGCGTGAGATGATCTGGTCGCGGACCTCTGCGAGCGGACGCGGCTCGGCCGGCACGTGCTTCGTCACGCGAAGCACGATGGCCCGATCCTCATCGGCAGCGATGAGCGGGCTGTTCTGACCCAGCTCCAGCACGTCCTCGCTGAAGACCGCCTCCACGATCTCGGGATTGGGCGGCAATTCCGGGCTGCCTCCGTCGCGCGTGAAGCCGGTCGCCGTCTTGAGCGGCAGGTCCAATGCCTTCGCGACCGAGTCGAGCTCGGTGAGACTTTCGAACGCGAGATCACCGAGCTTCTGGCTCTGCTCGTAGAACAACGACTCGGACTGCTCCTTCCGATACTCGGCCTCGATCTCGGCACGCGCGTCTTCGAAGGAGCGCTCGTGGCCGGCCTCCACTTCTTCGAGCTTGATCACGTGATAGCCGAATTGCGTCTTTACGGGTCCGCGCACTTCACCCGGCGACATCGAGAAAAGCGCTTCCTCGAACGGACCGACAAACATGCCGCGTTCCGCCCAGCCGAGGTCGCCCCCTTGAGCGGCCGATCCGGGATCTTTCGAGTTTTCCTTCGCGAGCTGCGCGAAATCCGCACCCCCCTTCGCCTTCTCCACGAGCTCGGCGGCCTTCTTCTCCGCAGCGGCGTCATCCAATCCGTCATCGGTCGTGATGAGGATATGCCGGCCGCGCCGACGCTCGGGCGTCTGATACCTGTCTTTGAACTGCTCGTAGTAATCGCGCAAAGCGCCCTCGTCCACGTCGATTGCGCTCGCCGCATCACCTCGCGTGAGCTCGATGTACTGCAGATCGACGGTTTCCGGCAGTAGAAATTCGGAGCTGTGCTCGTCGTACCAGCGCTCGATCTGCTGATCGGTCACCTCGATCTGATCGAGGAAATCGTTCGCTGCGATCAGCGCATAATCGATTTCACGCTCTTGTCTCTCGAGTGCGAAGCGACGATCGAGCTCGTAGGGCACGACGAAGGCCGAATCCAGGATACCGCTCTGCAGTTGACGAATGAGCGTCTCCGTGCGGAGGTCTTCTTCGAATCTCGCCTCGCTGAGCCCGCTCGCGCGAATGAGCGCGTTGTAGCGATCCTTCGAGAATTTGCCGTCGACCTGAAAGTCCGGAAACTCCATCACGCGTTGCGCGAGTGCCTCGTCCGAGACTCGGAATCCCAAGTCGTGCGCACGCTGCCTGAGAAGGGTTTGCGTGACGAATTGATCGAGAATCGCGCGTTGCTGAGATTCGACCAGCTCGTCGGGCAATTCCGCGCGCATCATCTGTTGCAGACGCGATTGCTGCTGCTGCCATGCACGACGCACTTCCTGAGCGGAGATGCGTTCGCCGTCGACCTTTGCCGCGTAACTCGCGCCGGCACCGGAGCCGAAGTCGATACCCCAGAAGACGAACACGACGCCGATCGTGGCGATGAAGATCCAGGCGATCCAACCGGTGATTTTGTCGCGTATGGATTGGAGCATGGGGCAGCGCAGTGACTCGTGATGGGTGACTCGTGACTAGTAAGAGGCGGCGAGCCGGTCAGACGACCCGCGAGTCACGAATCACGAGTCACTTTTTCTTAGAAAAATGGCGGAGCGGACGGGACTCGAACCCGCGACCCCCGGCGTGA
>JAAYXG010000086.1 GCA_012516015.1 Lysobacteraceae bacterium
ACTTCCTACGTCCCTGTAGGTCGGCCGGGCAATGTTCCCGACCAGCCCGGCACTTCCTACGTCCCTGTAGGTCGGCCGGGCAATGTTCCCGACCAGCCCGGCACTTCCTACGTCCCTGTAGGTCGGAATTTGTTTGGACAATTTTGGTCGGGTTAAAACCCGACCTACAGGCAAATCAAAATGCACGAACGCACACGTTCGGCACGAGCCGGCAACCACGAGCAATACGCAAATGTGTCGGCGGGTGGCGACTCAGTTGTAACAGGATGCAACGGCGATCTTGTCCCCGATACCGTTCGCGCGTCGATCAGGTAATAATGCCCTCATGACCATGCAGATTCGTTTGCGCCGCTCCGGTGTGCTCGTGCTCGCCCTCTCGATGGCGGGATGTCAGTTGCTTCAACCCGAAGCGCCCGAACCGGAAGCCGCTCCGCCGCCGCCGCCTCCGATCGAAGCGCCGCTTGCGACGCATGAGTTCGAGTTCGATCCCGAGAACGATCACGTCATCGGCACGCTGCAAGTGACGCGCGTGCAAGGCGAGGACACGCTCTCCGACATCGCACGCCGCTTCAATCTCGGCTACGAGGAGATCGTGCGCGCGAATCCCGGTGTCGATCCATGGCTACCGGGAGAAGGCCGCGAGATCGTGCTGCCGACGCAATTCGTGCTGCCGGATGCGCCGCGTGAAGGGCTGGTGATCAACCTCGCGCAGCTTCGCATGTACTACTTCCCAAAGCCCAAGGACGGCGAACCGCACAAAGTGATCACGCACCCGATCGGCATCGGGAAGGTCGGCTGGTCGACTCCCGTGGGCACGACGAAAGTCACCGCCAAAGCAAAGAATCCGACTTGGTACCCGCCCGCCTCGGTACGCAAGGAACACGCGGAGGCGGGCGATCCGCTTCCGTCGAAAGTGCCGCCGGGCCCGGACAATCCGCTCGGCACGCACATGATGAAGCTCGGCTGGCCGAGCTATCTCATTCACGGCACGAACAAGCCGTACGGTGTCGGGCTGCGTTCGAGCCACGGTTGCGTCCGCTTCTATCCTGAAGATATCGGGCGGCTCTACGACATGGTGCCGATCGGAACGAAAGTCACCGTCGTCAATCAACCGTTCGTGTTCGGCTGGCAGGGCGATGCGCTCTACGTGCAGGCGTTCCCCGTGCTCGAGGACGACGAGCGCGAGCATCCGAACGCGGCCGAAGCGCTCCTGAATGCGGCGATCTCGGATGAGATGTGGCAGCAAGTCAAAGAGCACGGCGCCGTGCTCGATTTGGAGCTGATCGATAGGATCGTGTCCGATCCTCGCGGCATCGCAATACCGGTCTCTTACCGCGATGTCACGCTGGAGAACCTCATCCTCACTGCCCGCCACGTCGAAAACGCCCTGCCGGAGGGCGCGACCTGGAACGGTAGCGATGAAACCTTCTTCACGGCGGAAGAATTCGAAGCCGCACGCTCCGGTACGGTGCTGCCGAAGAAGACGGACGCTGCCAAGGACACGAAGAAGACGGTCGCAACGACGGGCGGCGCGGCCGCAGCGGGCGGGGCGCTCTAATCCTCGGAGCAAGGCCGGAGCGCTTCGCTCCGACCTACAGCCCATGCCTGCGCGGGCAGGAACTCGTCCCTCGCGCGATCCGTATCTATCATCTCGACAGAGAGGAGCGGAGCATGCGTTGGTCCGGTCGTCGCGCGAGCACGAATGTCGAAGATCGCCGGGGCATACGCTTCAAAGGCGCGGGCGGTATCGGTATCGGCACCATCGTGCTGGCGCTCATCGCCATCTACTTCGGACAAGATCCGTCCGTCGTGCTGCAGAGCGTGCAGCCGTCCCGCCAACAAGCCGAGCAAGTTCCGTACGAAGAGACTGCCGAGGAGGCGCAGCTGCGCGAGTTCGTGTCCGTCGTGCTCGCGGACACCGAAGACACCTGGCACGCGATCTTCGCAAGCGCGGGCGGCACTTATCGCGAACCGACGCTCGTGCTGTTTTCGGGTGCCGTTGAGTCCGCCTGCGGTTTCGCACAAGCGGCGGTAGGCCCCTTCTACTGCCCGGGCGACGAACGCGTCTACATCGACCTTTCTTTCTATCACGACCTTCAGAGCCGATTCGGCGCGCCCGGGGATACGGCGCAGGCCTACGTCATCGCGCACGAAGTCGGTCATCACGTGCAGACGCTGCTCGGCATCTCCGAGCAGAACATGGCGGCGCGTCGGCGTGCGAGCGAAGCGGAAGCGAACGCGCTCTCGGTACGACAAGAACTGCAAGCGGATTGTTTCGCGGGTTTATGGGCGCATCACGCCGACCGTTCGCGCCAACTGCTCGAGACGGGCGATCTCGAAGAGGCACTGAATGCCGCAAGCGCAATCGGCGATGATCGATTGCAGCAACGCTCGCGCGGCTACGTTGCACCGGAATCGTTCACGCACGGCACGTCCGAGCAGCGCATGCGTTGGTTCAAGCGCGGCTTCGAAAGCGGCGATGTAAACCAATGCGACACTTTTGCTCGTGATGTAGACGCGTAGACGTCAGAGGGCTGCCGCGATCTTCTGGCGTCCACACGTCCGCACGCTCGCACGTCCACACGTCCCTCAGCATGTGCTACCTTTACGCCCACAACGATTAAGGGGGCGAAAGGTGCCGGAGCGTCCGCTCGACGGTATCCATATTGCTGAATCGCCGGATGCGGAACAGCCGATTGCACGTGCAAGCGCGCAATCAACGGCATTTATCGGCCGCACGCTACGAGGTCCGGTCAATCGCCCGGTGACGGTCCGGAGCTTTGCGGACTATCAACAGATCTTCGGCGGCTTGTGGCAGCCAAGCCCGCTTTCCTATGCAGTCGAACATTTTTTCGAGCAAGGCGGTCGTTCCGCGATCATCGTGCGCGTCGTCAACGGTGCTGCACCTGCGACGATTTCGCTCCGCTGCGCGCACGAGACGCTCACGCTCGAAGCGCTAGCGCCAGGCACGCGCGAGTTTCTGCGTGCATCGATCGACTACGACAACATCGCGGTCGACGACGAGGAGCGCTTCAATCTCGTCGTGCAACGTGTGCGCTCGCCAGGCTCCGAACGCATCGAGGAGC
>JAAYXG010000816.1 GCA_012516015.1 Lysobacteraceae bacterium
TAACCCGTGCCGAAATCATCGAGCGCGATGCTGATGCCCATTTCGCGGAGCTGATGCAGCGCCTCGATCGTCGTTGCACCCGTCTGCAGCACGGTCTCCGTCAACTCGATTTCGAGACACTCGGACGGCAACCCATGTTTGCCGAGCACCTCCTCGACGCGCTTGACGAAAGTGCCGCTCAAGAGCTGCTGCGAGGAGATGTTCACCGCAACGCGCGCCTTCGGCCACACGCTGCTTTGCCACGAGGCAGCAGCTTCGACCGCGGTTCGCAGCGCCCAGTCGCTGATCTCGGTAATGAGCGCCGACTGTTCGGCGACGTCGAAGAACTCGCTCGGCGCCATGATTTCGCCGTTCGGCTGTCGCCAGCGCAACAGCGCTTCAACCGCATGCGTCTCCATCGTTTCGAAACACACTTGCGGCTGATACACGAGCTCGAACTCGCCTCGCTCGACCGCGCAGCGCAGCGATTGCTCGAGCTTGAAGCGCGAGGAAGCCGCCTCGACCAGCGCCGGAGCGAACATGCTCCAGCAGCTTCGGCCGCGTTCCTTGGCGCTGAACAACGCAGCATCGGCCGCGCGTAGGAGCGCATGGGAGTCCTGCGCATGGTCGGGATAAACGCTCGCGCCGACGCTCACGCTAATCCTGAGCTCACGGCCGTGCACGATGAGCGAGCTTTGGAACTGTTCGAGAATGAGCGCGCCGATGCGCTCGACCTCATCCATGGCATCGATGTTCTCGCAGATCACGGTGAACTCATCGCCCCCGAAGCGCGCACTGAAGGCGCTCGCCGCCGGCCGCTGCGTACGCAAGCGCTCGCTGATGACCTGAAGCACGCTGTCGCCGAACGAATGTCCCAGGCTGTCGTTGATCGTCTTGAAGTTGTCGAGATCGATGAACAGTACCGCAACGCGCGAGCGGCGCAGTCGCGCGCGTTCGAGCGCGTTCTCGAGGTGCACGAATAGCTGCCGTCGATTCGGCAGCTGAGTGAGCGGATCGTGATGCGCGAGATGCCTGAGCTCGCGCGTGCGCTCGTCCACTTTCGCCTCGAGCTCCGCATGATAGGCGCGAACCTCCGCCTCGGCGCGCTCGAGCTGCTCCGCCATTTGATTGAATGCCTCCGCCAGCCGATCGAGCTCGCGCGCGCCGCCGCGCGGTACGCGCGTGCGTACGTTGCCGCTCGCGATCTTTCGAGTCGCGGCGGTCAGCCGCTGCACGGGACGCGTCACGCTCGTCACCGTGGCGAACGCGATACCGATCAACATGAACAGCGCCGCCGCGCTCGCCCAGAAAAGATGCTTGTCCGCCTCCTCGTAGGCTTGCATGGCCAAGCGGTCGGCATCGGCGAGCGCACGTCGCGCGGGCTCTACGAGCTCGGTAACGACCATGCTGGACGCATTGGCGCCTTCGTCTCGAAACAGCACGGCGCGCTCGTTGAACGCGACGATCGCCGCAAATGCCGCACGGCGCGAGCTGACGAGCTGCGCGAAGCCGCTCGAGACCTCGCTCATCCACTGCGCTCCATGGAACGTTTCGAGATCGTTCGCATGCCGCGCGAGCAGCGCACCGAATGCATTCTCGGTCGCGGCGACCGATTGGCCGGTAGGAGCGGTACCGGACACGCTCGTCGCGGTGCTCACCCGTTCGCGTATCGCATTGAGCGCGCGCTGCAGACTCATCACGGACTCGCTCGCGAACACCGCGCCGGCGAATCGCATCGCTTGCTCTTGCGGTACGTTGAGCTGCTTCTCCAGCCGATCGAAACGCATCCAGTAGTCGCGCAGGCGATCGCGCCGCGATGCGCTGTGCAGCAGCA
>JAAYXG010000817.1 GCA_012516015.1 Lysobacteraceae bacterium
ACACGGCGTTCGCGGCCGACCTGACGATCATGGAGGAAGGTTCCGAACTGGTGCATCGCGTTCGCAACGGTGGAACGCTGCCGATGCTGACGAGTTGTTCGCCGGGGTGGATCAAGTTCGTCGAGCAGACCTATCCGGACTTTCTGCCGAATCTGTCGAGCTGCAAGAGCCCGCAGCAAATGTTGGGCGCGGTCATCAAAACCTACTACGCGAAACGGCAGAACCTCGATCCGCGGAGTATCTACAGCGTTTCGATCATGCCTTGCACCGCGAAGAAGTTCGAAGCGACGCGGCCGGAAATGACCCGAAACGGCCTGCCCGACATCGACGCCGTGCTGACCACGCGCGAACTGGCCCGTTTGATCGGGATGCGAGGCCTGGACCTGAACTCGCTCGAACCGGATACGGCCGACTCCCCGTTGGGACAACGCAGCAGCGCGGGCAAGCTGTTCGGCGTGAGCGGCGGCGTGATGGAAGCGGCGGTGCGCACGGCCCATTACCTCATCGCCGGCCGCGAAATGCCCGATCTGAAGCTTCAGCAACTCCGCGGGCTCAAGGGCGTCAAGTTCGCTCGCGTCGAGATCGACGGTTTGGAACTGGGCGTGGCCGTGGTTAGCGGTTTGGCGAATGCCGCCGCGCTGCTCGACGAGATTCGCGACGGCCGCGAGGATCTGCATTTCATCGAGGTTATGACGTGTCCGGGCGGGTGTATCGCCGGCGGCGGGCAACCGCTCGGGACGGATATCGAGGCCGTGCGTGCGAGGATGAAGGCCCTGTACCAGATTGACCGTGACGAGGAGGTGCGCGCGTCGCATCTGAACTCGGAGATTCAGCAGCTCTATACCGACTTTTTGGGCGAGCCCCTGAGCGAGAGAAGTCATGCGTTGCTGCACACGCACTACGCGGCCCGTACGGTCTATGCCTAAGCGTTTGTGGGATCCGGTCGCCGCGAACAAGGGTTTGTGTATTTGCGAGACTCGACATGAAACCGTCGAATGTGCCACTGGTGACGACGATCAAGGAACGCTGCCGCGTGTGCTATACGTGCGTGCGCGAGTGTCCGGCCAAGGCAATTCGGATTGTGGAGCAGCAGGCCGAGGTCATGCCGGAGCGCTGCATCGGCTGCGGCAATTGCGTGCGCGTGTGCAGTCAACATGCCAAGCGCGTCACAAGCGACCTGGAACATGTGCAAGCGTTGCTAAAGGGCGGTGATCCCGTCGCGGCCATTCTGGCCCCGAGCTTTCCCGCCGAGTTCGTCGATATCGAGTACCAGATATTCGTCGGCATGCTGCGTAGTCTCGGGTTCGAATTGGTGAACGAAGTGGGTTTCGGGGCGGACCTGGTGGCGGCCAAGTATCGACACTTGTTGGAGCGAAATCCGGATAGACGTTACATCGCGACCACTTGTCCGGCGATCATCGGATATGTTGAGCGATATCACCCGGAACTGGTTCCATTTCTCGCTCCGGTCGTCTCGCCGATGTTGGCGACGGCCCGGATGCTGCGCCAACGTCATGGAGACAACCTCCGGATCGTGTTCATCGGGCCGTGCATTGCGAAAAAAGGCGAGGCGACCAGCGATCCGGTTGTCGGTGAGGTTGACGCGGTCATGACGTTCGTCGAACTTGGGCTGTTGTTTGAAATGGCCAACGTGTCGCCCGCGCGGGTCGAACCGTCGGATTTCGATCCTCCTCACGGAGCCTACGGCGGGCTGTTTCCCATCAGCCGGGGAATGCTGCAAGCAGCCAACCTCGAAGAAGATCTGGTAACCGGCGAGGTCATTGCCGCGGATGGACATCAGGAGTTCGTCGACGCCATTCGCGAGTTTGAATTGGGTGATGTCGATATCCAGTTACTCGAGTGCCTGTGCTGCAACGGCTGCATCATGGGACCGGGAATCAGTTCGGAGACGCCGTTGTTCAGACGCCGCGCGCAGGTCAGTCGTTACGTGCGGCAACGCATGCATCACGTTAGCCGCGCGGAGTGGAAACGCAATCTGGCGAAGTACATGAAATGCGATCTAACGCGGGAGTTCCTAGCGAACGACCAACGGATCGACAAACCGTCGCAAGAGGCCATACAGCAGATTCTGCGGCAAATGGGCAAAACGAAGGCGGAAGATGAATTGAACTGCGGCGCCTGCGGGTATGACACGTGCCGCGAGCACGCGATCGCGATCTAC
>JAAYXG010000818.1 GCA_012516015.1 Lysobacteraceae bacterium
CGAGTTCGCGGTGCATGGCATCAAGATCGGCAATGTCTCAGTCGACCTTGCGGCGATGCAGAAGCGTCGAGCGCAGATCGTCAAGCAATCGACGCTCGGTATTGCCTCCCTGTTCAAAGCGGCCGGGGTGACGGGCCTGCAGGGGCACGGGAAGCTGCTGAGCGGCAATCGCGTCGAGTACACGGACAAGGACGGCAAGAAGCACGAGCTCACCGCGAAGCACGTCGTGCTCGCGACGGGCTCGGCGCCGACCGAGCTCAAGAGCCTGCCTTTCGACGGTAAGGATGTCGTCGACTCATGGGGTGCGCTCGAATTCGACACGGTCCCGAAGCGGCTCGGCGTGATCGGTGCCGGTGTAATCGGCCTTGAGCTCGGCAGCGTATGGCGTCGACTCGGCGCCGAGGTCGTCGTGCTCGAAGCGCTCGATTCGTTTCTACCCGTCGCGGACGGCGCCGTCGCGAAGGAAGCACTCAAGCATTTCAAGAAGCTGGGATTGGACATTCGCCTCGGCGCGAAGGTCGTCGGCGCGGACAAGACCAAGACCGGCCTTGCGCTCAAGTACACGGATGCCAATGGCGAGCAGCGCGTGGAAGTCGACAAAGTCGTGGTCGCGATCGGCCGGCGACCGTACTCGCAGGATCTGCTCGGCGAGGGCACTGGCGTGCAAGTCGACGAACGCGGCTTCGTGCGGGTCGACGACGAATGCAGGACGGATGCAGCCAACGTCTGGGCGATCGGCGATCTCGTGCGCGGACCGATGCTCGCACACAAGGGCAAAGAAGAGGGCGTGATGGTGGCCGATCTGATCGCCGGCAAGGTGTCCGAGGTGAATTACAAGACCATTCCTTCGGTCATCTATACGGCACCTGAGATCGCCTGGGTCGGGCAGACCGAAGAGGAGGTCAAGAAGAGCGGCAGGCCCTACAAGGTCGGCTCTTTTCCGTTCCTCGCAAGCGGCCGCGCGCGCGCGATGGAAGCGACGGCGGGCTTTTGCAAGATCGTCTCCGCCTCGGACGACGACGAGATCCTCGGGGTCCACATCATCGGTCCCATGGCGGGAGAGCTGATCGCGGAAGCCGTGCTTGCGATGGAGTACTCAGCGAGCACAGAGGACATCCAACGGACGATTCATGCCCATCCGACGCTCTCCGAGGCGTTGCACGAAGCGGCGTTGAACGCGGACAAGATCGCAATCGATTTTCCAAATCGATAGCGCGAGCTGCGGGCGGCTCGAGACGCCTTCCCGCCATCGCGGGCGGCAGCGTGGCTGCGACGTGCTAACGTCGTAGCTTCCAAGAGAAGATTATCGCAGCCATGTCGCTAGACGCCCGCGCCGTTGCCGATCCGGACGCCTTGCTCGTGCGCGAGCTGGGCGTTCGCCAGTTCGCGGCGAACATCTTCAACTACACCGTCGGCAGCGGGATCTTCTTGCTGCCTGCGACGGCCGTGCTCGCGCTCGGTACGGCCGCGCCGCTTGCCTATGTCGCGTGCGCCGTCGTGATCGGGCTCGTCGTGCTGTGCTTCGCGGAAAATGGCAGCCGCGTCGCGGCGACGGGCGGCTCCTATGCCTACGTCGAGGCCGCGATGGGCCCGATGTTCGGCTTTCTGGCGGGATGCTTGATCTTCACGACTGGACTGTTCGCCGCCTCGGGCATACTGAACGGCTTCGTGCAATCCTTGTTGGCGCTGTTCGACTTCGCCGCACCGGCCTGGATAGCGAAGCTGCTGATCGTCCTGTTCGTCGGGGCGCTGGTCGCGATCAACTTGCGAGGCGTGCGGCAAGGGGCGCGTGTCCTGGAAGCCATCACGCTGTTCAAGCTGCTGCCTCTGCTTCTGTTCGTGGCCATTGGCTTGTTCTTCGTGACGCCGTCCAATCTTGCTTGGACGAACGTACCCGACGTCGGTACCGTGCTCGGCTCGGCCGGCATCATGATCTTCGCCTTCTCGGGCATCGAGGGTGCAACGATCCCGAGCGGCGAAATCAAGAACGTCTCGCGCACCGTGCCGCTCGCGATCTTCCTGGCATTGGGGAGCATCACCGCGCTCTATCTCGCGATCCAATTCGTGGCGCTTGGCATCATGGGGTTGGATCTCGCACACACGGGTCGCACGCCGCTCGCGGAGGCGGCGGGCGTCGCCCTGGGCCCGAGTGCGCGCACGATCATGATCGCGGCCGCCGTCGTCTCGATGTTCGGGTATCTGACGGCCAATATGCTTTCCGAGCCGCGGGGACTCTTCGCCATGAGCCGCGATCGCTTCTTGCCGCGTGTGCTGACGACGGTGCATCCGGTTTTCAGGACGCCGAACGTGGCAATCGTCGTGTACGGGACGATGGTTGCATTCTTCGCCGTGGTCGGCACGTTCGAATGGCTCGCGCGCTTTTCGAACCTTGCGGCGCTCTCGCTCTATTTACTGTGTGCCGTGTCGACGCTGCTGCTTCGGCGACGCGACGTCCGCAGCGACGGCGAGCCGTTCGTGATCCCCGGCGGACCGCTTGTCCCCGTGCTGGCGTGCATCGCCGTCGTGTGGCTCGGGGTGGCAACCGTCGGCAACCGCGCCGAAGGCGGCATCAGCCAACTCTATGCGCTGCTCGTCACGTTCGCGATCATCTTCGCGCTCTACGGTTTGCGCGCGCTTCGGCTGAAGGGAAGTGACTCGTGACTCGCGGGGCGTAAGAGGGCCTTCCTGCTACCCGCGAGTCACGAGTCACGAAATCACGCGAGCTACGCATGCCGCCGCGCGCTCAGCACGTTCGGCAATCCCTGGATGCGTGCGAGCACGCGTGAAAGCTCCTCCAGGTCGCTCACGGTGATCTTCAAGTTCATGTCCGCGATGCCGTCCGCCTGGTGAGTGAGCGTGTTCATTCCTTGAATGTTGATCTTCATGTCCGCGAGCACGGCCGTGATGTCGCGCAACAGACCGCGCCGATCGAACGCCCGTACGTTCACTTCGACGGGGAACGATTGATCTTGCGCACCTCCCCAAGAAACGGAGATGACGCGTGCCGGTTGCGAAGACTCCAGGCGCTTGAAGTTGCCGCAATCCACGCGGTGGATGCTCACGCCACGCCCGAGCGTGATGTACCCGGCGATCGGCTCGGGCGGAACGGGCCCGCAGCAGCGTGCGAAATGCGACAAGAGATCGCCGACACCCTCGATCGTCACGCCTCGCGCATCCTTCGCCAC
>JAAYXG010000819.1 GCA_012516015.1 Lysobacteraceae bacterium
AAACGCCCGTGAACCACACGAGATCGAACTCGCTCCGCTCGCGCACGAGCTGATAGACCTGCCCCTCCTCGAACTGCAATCGATCCGCGAGCCCGCAGCGTTCGGCCGCCCATCTCGCCTGTCGCAGGTACAACGGTTCGAGATCGATGCCGAGCACGTTCGCGCCGCGGCGCGCAAGCTCGATACTGTAGAAGCCGGCATTGCAGCCGATGTCGAGCACGGACCAGCCGGACAGATCCTTCGGGATCGCATGCGCGAGCTGTTCCCATTTGAAGCGGGGAAAATCGCCGTATTGGTGTCCCGGCGCCGTCTGCACGCCCCCGGGCAGATGCAGATTGTGGAACCACGGCCCGAGCGCTTCGATCTCGCTCCGGATGGCATCGCTCGAGCTCGTCGACATCTTGGCTCCTCTCGCGTTTCCTCAAGCGCTCGCAACCTTGCGTGCTTCGTCCGGCGACCCCGCGCCGCGATGCGCACCGTGCAAGTAGGCGATCAGCTCGTCCGCACGGCGTTCGCTACTGTGCGCCGAGAGCACGCGCGCCCGCGCGGCCCGCGCGATACGCTGCGCCTCATACGGAGCGACTTCGCGCAGCAGACGCACGACGTCCTCGGAGGTGCGCGCGATCATGAGCTCCTCGTGCGGCTCGAGCACGTCTTCGATGCCGGGCCAAACATCGGAGATGATCGGCGTGCCGCAGGCAGCAGCCTCGAACAAGCGGACGCTCGGAGAATGCCCCGCCGCACGCATATCCGCCCGCGTGATGTTCAAGGTCCATCTTTGACGACCGTAGAACTCGGCGTGCGCGTTCGGAGGAAGATGGTCCGCCCTGCGCACGTTATCGGGCCATTGCAACGCGCTCGGGTACTGCGCCCCGACGACCATGAAGCTGCACTCCGAGAGGCGTCGCGCCGGCTCGTTGAGAAGCATTTCGACGCCGGGTTGTCGATCCGCGCTATACGTACCCATGTAGCCGAGATCGATGTCCTTGCGACAATCGCGTGGACCATACGCGTCGACGTCGACGCTGCAGTACAGCGGTAGAGCACGTCGTGCGCCGTAGGCGCTCTCCAGTATGGTAAGCGTCGGTCCGCCCGTAAAGCTCAGCATCAGATCGAAGGCTCCGACTTGATCTGCGCGCAGGTACTCGCATGCGTCGCTGCGCAAGCACGAAAGTGTCACCGGCGTATCGATATCGTAGAACGCTCGCACGCCGTGCGCTTCGCTCAGCACCCAATCGATCACGGCGGCGCCGTTTCGTACGTACGATCCGACGATCACGGCATCGGCATGTTTGATCGGCATCGCGAACCGGTCCTTCAAATCCTCAATGCTCTCGTAGAGCTGCAGGTCGCAGTAGGGCAGCGCGCGCGCATCGCGATTGTTCGCATACCAGCACTGGTCCTGCTCCAGAAACGAGACGCGATGGCCTCGGCGGTGTAAACCCTTGACGAGCGAACGGTACGTCGTCGCATGGCCGTTGCCCCATGACGAGGAGATCGCGAGACCGATGATGACGACGTTCATCGTGTGGCTAGGTGGGGGCTGCATGGACCCCGACGCGCTTCCAAAAGGTGGAGGGAGGTCGGCGATCGCGTAGCAAGCGATACAGGAGC
>JAAYXG010000820.1 GCA_012516015.1 Lysobacteraceae bacterium
CCAGATCGGCCATCGTGTCGCGCCACTGCGGCATGCGGAAGTTCGATGCCGCGAAATGCTCCCCGAAGGCGTTCAGACGCGGAAAGGCATCGTGACAAGCAACGCAGCTCACGTTGTATTGCCGCGCGAAGGCCGGCATCGCATGGGAAAGGCCGGGCATCAGCAATTGCAGCGCGAGCAGCAAGACACCGAACGGGAAGCATTGCGAGCGCATGGGTGTTCCTTTGTCGGTCTTGCCGGGCCTGTGTCACTCGGCGACCTGACGAGGCTCTCCTGGTCCAAGCGCGCCGTCGCCTCGCGCGCGCAAATATCGGTAGAGATCGATGAGGTAGGGTTCCGCTCTGTCGTCGCCTTCCCATGCGGGCATGACGATCTGGCCGCTCTCGCGCCGGCGAACTTCCTCCAAGAACTGCTCACGCAGCGCAGTCGAGTCGTCTCCCCTGGCCTCGCTCGCGGGTAATACGATTCGATAGCTCGAAAGGACTTTCGCCGTGAACTGCGCGAGCGACATATCGCGAACGCGCTCGACCAGATTCGGTGCCACTTCAGTGCCCGTTGCATCGACGCCGTGACAGCCATGGCATGCCGAGTGGAACGTGCGCCATCCGAGGTATGTGGATTCGTCCACGGCGCCGTTTCGCACGCGATAGGACACTTCGGACTCGGCGCCAAGGCTTGGCAGAGCCATCCCAACACCGCCGATCGTGACCAGAACAGCAAGCGCTCTCGCCTTCATGGTTGCCTCCTCGGATGAGCGCACAATCGTACGCCGCATCGCGTAGGCAACAATGCGGAAACTCGTCATGCATCTAGTAGATATTGCCTATGCCGGCTCGAGTGCAGCTTTCCGAGTATCGATCCGTGAAACCCCGGTTTGAGGCCGAGGGTCAGGCCGGTAGGATGCCAAGCGTTCTCGGCAGCCGCTCACTAGTGCGGGCGAGATTCGATTCGCCGAGTTTCAGTACGCATTCGAGGCGCAGGTGTTCCAATATGACAAGGGGGACGAAATGGCGTACCGGCATACGGCCGATGTCGGCGAGCTACAAAAGGAGTTCATCGTCGTCGACAGGGACCGCGACGGGCTCGTGGATTTCGATGAGTTCAAGGAGCTCTTGAACGGTCTCGAGGCAGGCATGTCCGAGGAGGAGATGCAGATCGGCTTTCGCGAGATCGACCTCAACGGAGACGGCCGCATCGACTGCGAAGAGTTCGTGAGCTGGTGGTCGTCGGATTGAGTTGCTGCACTTGCAGCAACAAGCAGTGACGGTCACACGCTCCCGATCCGCTTCGTCGGACGGGTTCCGCGCGATCGAGCGCCCCGATTCCGCCATCGGCTCCGACGCCGACTGTCATCGAACGGCAGACACCGCAATTAGCCCCTGGTCAATGAACTCATTCCTTTGCTCCACCTACGCTCGCGGCACGGGAAGCGGCAATCGTGGGAATACCGATGCACGCCGGCTGCAAGTGGATGTTGCTTGGTTGTCTATCCTTGTTGGCGTGGAGAGCGGCGGCCGAGGATCTGGTCGTGCTCGCAAACGGCAACAGAATGAGCGGCACGGTCAGAGAGCTGAGTCGAGGCGAGCTTCAGTTCACGGTCGCAGGTGCCGGACGGGGGAGGGGGACGCTCGAGATCGATTGGGGCAACGTGGCGATGCTCGAAAGCGCGCAGCAACTGGAGATCGAGACGGCATCCGGGGAACGCTTTCTAGGCACGATTACCGCACCCGCGTCCTTCATGCTCGAGATCGCGACCGATGTCGGCATGAAGACGATCCCCATGCCGGACGTCGTGCGAATCACTCCCATCGAAGCCAGGTTTCGCGAGCGCACGACCGGTTCGCTCGACCTGGGCCTCGATTTTCTGAGCGCGAGCGACGAGCTCGATTGGACGCTCAACGCGGAAGCTAGAAATCGGAAGGCGGGTTCGCTGACTACGGTGTCGCTGAGCTCGCTCGTGCGTCGACACGACGGACGCACGACGCAGCAGCGCAATGACTTGCAGATCGGATCTCGTCTATTCCTCGACAATCGCTGGTTCGTGCTGGGCCTGTTCGAGATCGAGGAGGATCTCGAGCTGGATCTCGACCTGCGCGCTTTACTCGGTGCGGCCATGGGCCGCACGCTCACGCAGTCGAATCGCGCCGTGTTTGCCTTGTACGGCGGGCTCGATC
>JAAYXG010000821.1 GCA_012516015.1 Lysobacteraceae bacterium
CTCATGGGCCAGTTGCTGCACTTGATCGAGAGCCCCAACCGCTACGGGCTCCCCGCGTTCTACACGCTGCACGTTTGGGCGTGGAAACCGAACTCGAACGGCGCGTTCGTGAACTGGCATCCCGATGTGTCGTGCGAGGCGTTCGACGGCGAGGAGCGCTGATCATGTCGACCGCCACCTTCCGCATTGCGGCATTCCTGTTCAGCATCGTGAGCTATGGCGCCTTCCTGCTCGTGTTTCTGTACTTGCTCGCATTCCTAGGCAACGTGCAAACCACGCCGCTCGCGTACGCCTTTCCCGCCATCGAACGGCTCGTGCCGAACTCGATCGACGTGGGCCGCAACATGGGCTCATTGCCGCAAGCGGTGTCGATCGACGTCGCGCTCATCCTGCTGTTCGGACTGCAACATTCCATCATGGCTCGGCCGGGCTTCAAGGACGCCTGGACCCGCATCGTGCCAAGGGAGCTGGAGCGCAGCGCTTATGTGCTGATCGCGAGCGCCGTCCTTGCGCTGTTGATGTGGCAATGGCGCCCGATTCCGACCCCGTTGCTCTGGCATGCGAACACCGGATGGAGTATCGCGCTCGGCTGGTCGATCATGGGCGGCGGGGTCGCCGTGCTGCTGTGGGCGACGTTCCTGATCGATCATTTCGAGCTGCTCGGGCTGCGTCAGGGTTGGCTCGCGCTGCTCGGTCGCCCGCAGCGTGCACCCGATTTCGTCACGCCGTACCTCTACAAGGTCGTGCGTCATCCGCAATATCTCGGGTGGTTGCTGATCTTCTGGGGCACGCCGACGATGACGGGCGGCCACTTGCTGTTTGCGGCCGCGATGAGCGTCTACATCTTGGTCGCGATGCGATTCGAGGAGCGTGACCTCGTGCGGCACATCGGCCCGACGTACGAGCGCTATCGTCGGCAAGTGCCGCCGCTGCTGCCGCTGCCCGGACGCCGCTACGGCGGCTGACAACCCTTGATGCGGGGCGGAAGCGAGGAGCCTTACTGCCCCGCATCGTACGCTTCGACCATGTGCCGGAAGCGCTCATGACAGGCTTGGGCTTTGATTCGGATCCGTTGGAACTCGGCGCCGTTGCGCAAATCCGCCCAAATCGGATCTTGATCGAGCGCCGGAAAGGCGCAGAAGCTGCCATCGATCGCACGTTCGACGAACTCGAGGGCGAGATCGGGACGACCGCAGTAGAGCAGCATCGGCGCGACAGCGTACGCAGCTTCGGGATCGCCGTGCCGCTGCCAATATCTGGCGAACTCGGCAACGGGCTCCTCGAGCGCCGCACTGCTCGCGCCTTCGAGACACGGCTCCATCAGACCTCGAGTCGGTTCCACCGCCGCCTGCCGCGCAATGTGCAGCGCGGCGGCGCGATCGTTTCGCCGCAGGTGATAGAGCACGGTGCCCCATTGCACGAAGTAGGAGCCTTCGTCGAGTTGCAGGAACTCCATCACGCGCGAGAGCTTCCCTGCATATAAATAGGAATAGGCGCACGATCGCAGACGCGGATCGTGCGGGTCGATCGCCAGTGCGCGCTCGCAGTGATGCTGTGAAGCATCGAGCATGCCGCCGAAGCGGTAGACGTATACGAGCGCGAAATGGGTCTCGACGCTCGGGCCGAAACGATCCATCAGCTTGCGCGCATCGCGGTATGCGCCTTCGAGATCGCCGAACTCGGCGGAGTGAGTGAGGATCTGCCTCGCTGCGGATAGCAAACCGGGATCGAGCTCGAGTGCCTTGCGGTGCGCCGCGAGCGATTGGATGCGCGCCGGTTCCGCACCTTCGCCATACGTGCCGTGATCGTAGTAGCGGGTGCCGAGCGCGTCCCATGCCGGAGCGAATTGCGGATCCAATTCCACCGCACGTTCGAGCAGCGCGATCGCGCGTTCCGTCGGCTTCGGTTGTTTCGGAATCGCGAGGCTGCGCAAGTAAAGCCGATAGGCTTCGTCGTTCGTCGGGGCCGATCTCGGGGTTCGACCCACGCGCGCGCCGAGCGCAGGGAGCAGCCCCTCTCGAACGATCTCATCCACTTGCCGCCTCATCGCGAGCAGATCGCCTGCAGGCGCCGTCACTCGCGTGCGCCAGATCACGCGCTCCTGCGGCACGGCTTGCGCTTCTACGGCCAGCGCCAACTGCGCATCGTCTTCGAGGTAATAGCGGCCGCGCACGATGTGATCGACGCGGCGCGCGCGGGCCGCGGCAAGCGAGTCGTCGCGATCGAGATATTCGAACGGCCGCACGGCGAGATCGCGAGAGTGAGTCAAGAGCGTCGCGACCTCATCGGGAAGCGCGTAGCTCAAGTAATCCAACGACGCGTCGCCGGAGGCGTTCTCGAATCGTAGGACGGCGATGCTCGTGAGCCCGGGTTCCGAGGCGCTTCGCCACCACCAGGCGACGCCGAAAACGATCGCCGCCAATACCAAGCCCGCAGCGAACAGTCCACGCTTGCCCGTCAGCCATCCTCGAGCGGCCGGCGCGGACGGTTTCTGCGCAGGCTCTTCGTGCGCGAGCTGCACCGGCGCCGTCAAACGGTAGCCGCGCTTCGGAATCGTCTCGATGATCCGGTTGGCGGCGCGATCGTCGCCAAGGTGTTGGCGCAGCTCGGAGATGCAGTTCGTGAGCGCCTGATCGGTGACGACGACGTTGCCCCAGACCTGTTCGTTGAGCGTATCGCGCGCGACGACCTCGCCGGCGCGCTCCGCCAGGCACACCAACACGTCCATCACCCGAGGCTCGACGCGCACGTCGGCATCGCCGCGCACGATGCGATTCTGGCGCGGCTCGATCAGACAGTGGCCGAGACGAAACCCGGCTTCCAGCTCCTCGCGTGCGAATCCCATCTGAACGCCACCCTCAATGGATATCGCGCGGCACTAGCATAGCCGGCATCCGAGTCGAAGGTGCAGCTCAACGCAACTGGTCGAAGGGGCCGATCCAATCCGATCATAGGCGTTCCTTTCGAGCGTCGAACGTCGACATTTCTTTCGTGACGGACTCGCATCGCTCTCCTATGCTGTGCCCCGTGCGACAAAACTCATACAATTCGGCTCACACCATGAAACATCATCCGCTACGACTATTCGCCCTCCTCATCGGTTGCGCTTTGTTGTTCTCCTTCGGTGCCGCCCGAGCAGCCGATGCGAGCGAGAAATACACATTCGTGCTCGTTCACGGCGCCACGGCAGGCGGCTGGGAATGGAAGAGCACGGGCAAGTTCCTTTCGGACAATGGCCACATGGTCTACCGTGCGACGCTCACGGGTCTGGGCGAGCGCGAGCACCTCAACAGCCCGGACATCGATCTGGAAACGCATATCAACGACGTCGTAAACCTGATCTTGTTCGAGGACCTCCACGACGTCGTGCTCACCGGCCATAGCTATGGAGGGATGGTCATCACCGGCGTCATGGACCGCATCCCTGAACGCCTCCGCCATGTGGTCTTTCTCGATGCCGCCGTGCCCGACGACGGCATGTCGCTTTTCGATCTTTTCGGCGGCGGTACGGGTCCGCAGGATCCGGAACGATTCAAGGACGGCTTCATGCAAGTACCGTGGGTCAAGCCCGGCACGCCGCCGCCGTACAACGTCAAGCAGTCGATCAAGTGCTTCAATCAGCCGGTCTCGTACAAGAACCCCGCCGCACTCGCGTTGCCGGTGACCTACGTTGCGTTCATCCCCAAAGACCAATCGGCCGAGGAGCGCGCGAAACGGGACAAGGGCTGGCAGCGCGCGGAGGCACGCGGCTGGACGATTCGCACTTTCCCTGGCGGCCATGTCGCGCAACAGGAAGATCCGCGCGGCGTCGCAGCGCTCATCGAGGAATCGGTCAACGACCGCAACAAGCCGGCCGCAAGCGGATCCTAACTCGCGACGAGCAAGAACGCGGCGGGCCCGCCCCGTGCGAAGCCGATCATTGACACGCGCCGGCTCCCGACGGAGCCGGCCGTGCAATGTTTACTGCGTGCTTGACTACCTCAGCATGGTCCGATGAGATGACAACGGGATCGTCGTCTGAGCGGAGCCAACATGGCTGCTCTTCCCGTTCGCCTGATCGGCTTTCGCCGCTATTGGCTGGTTGCAGCGTTCTGCCTTAGTGGGACCCACGCTCATGCCGATGAAGCGCCCGACATGTCGGGCGCGGAGTTGTTCCGCGTATTCTGCGCGAGCTGCCACGGCAGGGAGGCGCGCGGCGACGGCGTCGTGGCGGAGACGCTGAAGCAACCGGTTCCGGACTTGACGCGGATCGCAGCGCGCAACGGCGGCACGTTCCCCACCGAACGCGTGCGCGCGACGATCGACGGGCAAGACTTGCCGCGCGTGCACGGCACGCGCGAGATGCCTGTCTGGGGCTGGGACTTCTACGCCATAAATCGAGCGGACCCTGCACGACGCGAGCGCGTCAACGAGCTCATCGGCAGGCTCGTCGACTATCTCGCATCGATTCAGCGCGAGTGACGAATGTCCACTCCTACTCGTCTCAGTATCGATCCGCGACTCTCGCGCCGTCCTTCTGCGAGTAGGTGTACGTGTCCGCGGGATATTGCAGCATGGTCTCGTCCCACGCGGCATAAGCCGCTTTGAGGCGCTGGAATTTTTCGGGGTGTCGCTGCGCGAGATTCGCGCGTTCGCGCGGATCAGCGACGACATC
>JAAYXG010000822.1 GCA_012516015.1 Lysobacteraceae bacterium
CTCGACTTCGTGCGCGAAGTAGTCGGACAGCCACGCGCGTTGTGCCGGCGAAACCGTTCGGGCGTTCACGAAGCGAATGCCCTGCTCGGCGAGCGCCGGGAACACGAGCTCATGCAGTAAGTCGTATTGCTCTTTGATGATCGCGGCGGCTCGGCTATGGATTGCGGCGAGCTGTTCCGGGACGGTCATGCCGTCCGGGCCGCCTGCGGTCGTGCCGAGCTCGAGGCGCTGCTTGAGACCGGCGACTCGAATCTCGAAGAACTCATCGAGGTTCGAGCAGGAGATGCCGAGGAAGCGGATCCGCTCGAGCAGCGGTAGCCTGCTGTCATGGGCCTGCGCGAGGACGCGCGAGTTGAAATCGAGAAACGAGAGCTCTCGATTGATGTAATGCTCCGGCGCTTTCAGGTTGACGTCGAGCATGCAGCACCGCGGTTCCACAGAGCCTCGAGAATACTACGGCCTGTGGCAGTGAGTCGTGATCCGTGACCCAGGCTCGTGACTCGTGACTCGCGGTTCGTAAGAACCCGCTTTCGCGCCTGTGCCGCCGCCCGGCGGCTCTCGCTCTTACGAGTCGCGAATCACGAATCACCAATCACGGATTTGCGAACCGCGAATAACAATCATTAGTCAGGAGGCGGCACGGCGGCAACCGCCGAGTCCTGAGCGCGGTCGAGCAAGGCCAGCACTTCTCTCGTTCGCGCTTCGAACTCCGCGCGATACGCATCCGCAATGGGGGCCGCATCCGGTAACGGCACGGTGCGAGGGTTCTTGTGGACCCCGTGCACACGATATTCGTAGTGTAGGTGCGGGCCTGTCGCGGCGCCCGAGCTGCCGACATAGCCGATCGTCGTTCCCTGTTTCACGCGTTGGCCGCGGCGGAGACCCTTCGCGAAACGGGACATGTGCGCGTAGAGCGTGGAGATGCCGCCGCCATGCTCGAGAATCACGACGCGGCCATAGCCGCCTTTCGTCCCCACGAACTCGACTTTGCCGTCGCCGGCGGCTTTGATGACGGTACCGGTTGCGGCCGCGTAATCGACGCCTTTGTGCGCTCGGATCGTGTTCAGGATCGGGTGGCGCCGGCGAGGATTGAAATTGGAGCTGATGCGAGTGAAATCGAGCGGCGCACGCAGAAATTGGCGCCGCATGCTGCGTCCGTCCGGGGCGAAGTAGTCGGCCACCGCCTCGTCCGCGGACTTGAAGTAGATCGCTCTGTAGGTCTTGCCGTTGTTCGTGAAGTCGGCGGCAAGGACACGCCCATCGCCGATGTACTCGCCGTCCCGAAACTTCTGCTCGTAGACGATCGCGAATCGATCGCCGGCGCGAATATCGAGCGCGAAGTCGATGTCCCAACCGAAGATGTCGTTCGCGAGTGCCAGGATGATTTCCGGGCTCACCCCGGCGGCTCGCGCGGCGACGAACAACGAGCTGTCGATCGTGCCGGTCGCGTAAGCCTCGCGCGTTTCGAGCGGTGTGGCGAGCACCTCTGCGGCAAAGCCGGACTCGCCGCGCGTGACTTGCAAGACTTCGGTTTCGCTGATTCGGCGTGTGAGCGCCTGAAGCAGCCCTTCGTCGTGAACCAGAGTGATCGTGTCGCCTGGGTGCAGGCGGTCGAGATTCTCTCGAACGCCCGGCAGGCCTCTGATGTTCGCGAGATCGGTCAGGCTCAATTTGAGCTGTCGGAAGATCCGATCGAGCGTATCGTTACGGCGGACGACGAACTCGACCGTGTCGCCCAAAGGCTTCGGGATCGGATCCGGCTCCGCTTCAGGCGTTTCGAGCGCGGGGAGCTCCGGCAACGTGATCGTCGGTGCCGGAACCGTGGACGTCGAGGTGGGCGATTCCTCCCTGAGGGAATACACGAGGAGACCGCCGATTAGAGGAATCAACAGACCGGAAGCGAACCACCGCGCATGCGCCGCAGCGCGCGATTTGCTCGAACCCGGCTTGTAGTCGATCGCGATCTTGGAACCTCGGTGCACCAATCAACCCTTCAGTTCGGCCGCAATTGCGAAAGCAGCTCGTTTGGATGAGCGCGAAAGTTAAAGACAGCGGTTACATGCGTCAACTGCGCGCACGTTCGTCGTGTCGCTCGATTGCGGGCGGCGGGGTCGAACCCATAAAGTCTGCATACACGAAA
>JAAYXG010000823.1 GCA_012516015.1 Lysobacteraceae bacterium
CGCCAGGAATTCGAGAGGAAGAGCGGCGCGATCACTCGCGTTTGAGCGCGCGTGCGAAGGCTTCGGCCATCGTGCCGCCCCCGTGCGAGGGCGGCTCGGGTCGGCGCGGCTTGGCTGCGCTCTGCGGTCGCGTCCGGCCTTGCCCCGAGCCGGCGCGAGCCCGCTCCGGGGCTGCGTCCAAACGCATCGTCAGCGCGATGCGTCGTCGCTGTTCGTCGACTTCGAGCACTTTGACTTTCACCACATCGCCCGCCTTCACCACCTCGCGCGGGTCCTTCACGAATCTGTCCGCGAGCATCGAGATGTGCACGAGCCCGTCTTGATGTACGCCGACGTCCACGAACGCTCCGAAGTTCGTCACGTTCGTTACGACACCTTCGAGGATCATGCCGGGCCGGAGGTCCTTGAGGTCCTCGACGCCCTCGCGGAACTCCGCGGTCTTGAACTCCGGTCGCGGGTCGCGGCCGGGCTTTTCCAGCTCACGTAAGATATCGCGCACCGTCGGAAGGCCGAACCGCTCGTCCGTGTACTTCGCCGGATCGATCCTCTTGAGCGCATTGGCATCGCCGAGCACCTCATGCGCCGGTCGCTTCAGGTCGGCCAGGATGCGCTCGACGAGCGGATACGCCTCGGGATGCACGGCGGACGCGTCGAGCGGGTTGTCGCCGTTCATGATGCGTAGGAATCCGGCCGCCTGCTCGTATGTCTTCTCGCCGAGCCTCGGCACTTTCTTGAGTCGCTCGCGGGTCGTGAATGCACCGTGCGCATCGCGGTAGCGGACGATGTTCTCTGCGAGGGTCGTGCTCAATCCCGAGATTCGTGCGAGCAGTGCTGCCGATGCCGTGTTCACGTCGACGCCCACGGCGTTCACGCAATCCTCAACGACGGCATCGAGCGAGCGGGCGAGCTTCGTTTGGCTCACGTCGTGTTGATACTGACCGACGCCGATCGATTTCGGGTCGATCTTCACGAGCTCCGCGAGCGGATCCTGCAAGCGCCTCGCAATCGAGACCGCGCCGCGAAGGCTCACGTCGAGCTCCGGGAACTCCTTTGCCGCGAGCGCGGAGGCGGAGTACACCGAGGCGCCTGCCTCGGACACGACGATCTTCGTGAGCTTGAGCTCGGGATGCTTCTTGATGAGCTCGCCTGCGAGCTTGTCCGTCTCGCGCGAGGCCGTGCCGTTGCCGATGCTGATCAAATCGACGCCGTGTTTGCGTGCAAGCTGCGCGAGCGCGGCGATCGTGCCGTCCCAGTCGTTGCGCGGGGCGTGCGGATAGACCGTCGCCGTTTCGAGCAGCTTGCCTGTTCGATCGACAACCGCGACTTTCACGCCCGTGCGCAGGCCGGGATCGAGCCCCATCGTGGCGCGCGGGCCCGCAGGAGCCGCAAGCAGCAGGTCGTGCAGGTTACGGGCAAATACGCGAATCGCTTCCTCTTCCGCGCGCTCTCGCAGATCGGTCAGCAATTCCGTTTCGAGCTGCCAGGAGAGTTTGGTCTGCCATGTCCAGCGTACGCTCTGGAGCAACCAGGCATCCGCCGGCCGCTTGCGATCCGCGATGCTGAAACGCGCCGCGATCTTGAGCTCGCACGCGTTGAACGCGGTCGGCTTGTCGCTTTCCAGTTCTTCCGGCAGCTTCAGAGCGATGCGCAGTAGCTCTTCCTTTCTGCCGCGAAAGAGGGCGAGCGCGCGATGAGAGGGAACCTTGCTCAATGGCTCTCGATACGAGAAGTAGTCTCGGAACTTTGCAGCCGCCTCTTCCTTGCCCGTCACGACGCTCGAGACGAGTACCGCGTGATCCGCAAGATGGCTGCGCAAGCTCCCGAGCAGCTCCGCGTCTTCTGAGAATTGCTCGACCAAGATCGCGCGCGCGCCTTCGAGCGCGGCCTTCGCATCCGGCACGCCCGGGTTCTCGCCTGCTTCCGTCGCAAACGGTTCCTTGAGGAAACGCGCCGCTTCGCTCTCCGGGTGCAGGGAGGGATTCGCGAGCAATGCCTCGGCGAGCGCCTGGAGGCCCGCTTCGCGAGCGATCTGCGCTTTCGTGCGGCGCTTCGGCTTGTACGGCAGGTACAAGTCTTCGAGTCGTTGTTTGGTTTCGGCCGCCTCGATGCTGGCCCTGAGCTCCGGAGTGAGCTTCTTCTGCTCTTCGATGCTCGAGAGAATTTGCGCGCGGCGGGCTTCGAGCTCACGCAGATACCCGAGCCGCTCTTCCAGCGTACGGAGCTGTGTGTCATCGAGGCCGCCGGTCGCTTCCTTGCGGTACCGCGCGATGAAGGGAACCGTGGCACCTTCATCGAGCAAAGCAATGGCGGCGGCGACTTGCTGAGGCTTGGCGGAGAGCTCTGCGGCGATGCGCGATTCGATCGGAGGCAGCATGAAACGTACGGAGGAGTGAAAGAAAGTCGCGCACTATGGAGAAAACGCTTCTACTGAGCAAGATCGGGCAAAGGCCGAATCGGATGGTTGGTCGCCGGTCGATCAGTGGGTTGACAGTTGACGGTCAGAGAAAAAGGGCCTGGGCACAGGGCCGCTCGCTGGCGCTCGCCGCTTCTGACCGTCAACTGTCAACCGTCAACCTGCCCTTCACGTTTCATGCTGCTGATGAATTCGTTCGCTTCGGCGATCGAGCGTTCCATGTCCTTCATGAGCGCGGCCGTTTGCCGCTCGATCGAGGTGAGCTCTTTGCGAAGGCTCCCGATCGCTCTGGCATTGAGGTTGTGCTTCAACACGAGGACTTGGTCTTGGAACGTATCGAGCACCGGTTGCATCGAGCTTTCGGCGCGACGCATCGATTTGATCAATGCGTCGTAGCGATTGCGGGTGTCGGTGAGCAGGCGCTGGCTGTCGCGCCTCAGCGAGGCATTGGAGTATTCGTCGAGCTCGTCCTCCCACTCCGCAAAGAGATCCCGAGCGACGCGTTCGACCGAATCGATGCGGCTGCGAACCTCGTTCGCGCGGGCGACGCTCCGCTCGTATTCGGCGTTGACTCGATCATATGTCCGCTCGAGCTCGCCGCCGTCGACTTCGACGATGCTGCGAAATTGCTCGAGCGCGGAGGCGAACTGCTCCTTCGCATCGGTCTGTGCATCGCGCGCGTCCGACACGCGGTCGACGAGGATGTCGCGCTTCTCGATCCCGAACGATTCGTAGGCGCGATACATCGCCGCCTGGCAACCGCCGAGAAGAACGGCCGCCGCAAGCAGCGCGGGAAGGAGGATGGTACGCATCGCCACGATAACTTTTCCCGTAGGCTGTAAGTTCCCGCTTACGCCGCGGTTGTTCAAGAAGACTCTCGCGAAGCGCGCAAAGCTCGCAAAGGTAAGGGCCGGAAGATTCTCTCGCGGAGACGCGGAGACGCGGAGACGCTCTCTTTTGCAGGCCGGAACTAGGTACAGGTCGCCGCGTTGACGTTCCATCAGGCGAGCGCATGGCGAATTCACATGGCGACACGCGTCCACAGCGGGGATGAGCATTTCGAAGAGGCGCATGGCCGGCACGCCGAGCGACCCGGTGATATTCCGAAGCGCGGTTGGCTCGATATCGCGATGCGCGTCAAAGCCGAAGTGAGCAAGGACAACGTGTCTCTCATCGCTGCGGGACTTGCGCTCTATGCGTTGCTCGCGATCTTCCCTGCGCTGACTGCTGCAGTCTCGATCTATGGGCTGTTCGCTTCGCCTCAGCAAATGGCGGATCACCTGCAGTCCTTCCAGGGCGTCATGCCGGGGCAGGCCACGCAAATCCTCGAAGGGCAGATGCAGACGCTGGCGCAGCAGCGCCAGACGCTGAGCATCGGACTTGTCTTCGGCGTGTTGCTCGCTTTGTGGAGCGCGCGTAAAGGAATGGTCGCGATCATGGCCGCGACGAACGTGGCGTATGACGAACGCGAAGAACGGGGCTTCTTCAAGCAGATCCTGGTCTCGCTCGCGTTCACGCTCGGTGCCGTGCTCGCGTTCTTGCTCGTCGTCCTCTTGGTTGTCGCGGTCCCGATCGCGCTCGAGCTCGTGCCACTTGGAGACTTCGCTCAGACGGTCATCATGGTGGTGCGCTGGGCGCTGTTGTGGCTGATCGCCGTTTTCGGCATGGCGATCGTCTATCGGTTTGCGCCCGATCGTCACGAGCCCAAGTGGAAATGGCTGAGTTGGGGCTCGGCGATCGCAGCGACGCTTTGGCTCGTCGGCAGCCTCCTATTCGCGATCTACGCGCGCAGCTCCGCGTCCTATGGCGAAACCTATGGCGCCCTCGGCGGTGTCGTCGTGCTGTTGCTGTGGTTTTATCTCACCGGCTACTCGCTCGTGCTCGGCGCGGAGATCAACTCGGAAATGGAGCGCCAAACAAAGGAAGATACGACGAGCGGCCCTCGCAAACCCATGGGCGAGCGTGAGGCTCATGCCGCGGATACGGTCGGCGAGATGCGGCAGTAGCCAGGAGCGCGAGGCGTGACTCAGAATCGGAAGAAATACTCTCGCAGAGACGCGGAGGCGCAGAGATCGGAAGGAAGAAGGATTTTTTTCTTCTTACCTCCGCGTCTCTGCGTCTCCGCGAGAGCATTCTTTCTTGCTTCTACCTTGGCGAGCTTCGCGTGCTGGGCGAGAGATCTCTTGGTTAGTCGGCCAGGAAGGCGTTGATCAGCGTGTGATAGTCCGGGTGGCGCTCTATGTCGTTGTGGCCGACGCCGTTCAGGAGGTGAAGCTGTCGGGGTCCCGCCCAGAGGTCGTGCAGGCGTTGCGCGTGAACGGGCGGAATGATGCCGTCGTGCTCCGCGGCGAGCATAAGGGCAGGGATGTCGGCTTGCTGCGCGAAGGGCCTCGAATCGAACGGGTGCTTCAGCAGTAGGCGCACCGGGAAGATCGGATAGTGACGCGCGGCGACCTCCGCCAAGCTGTCGTAGGGCGTAATCAGAATCGCGCTGTGCACCTCGCGCTTCGCAGCGAGCATCGTCGCCAAGCCCGAGCCCAAGCTCCGTCCCATCACGACGATGTCTTGCGGCGGCGTGCCGTTCGCGATGACGTAGTCATAGATCGCGAGCGCATCCGCGTACAACGCCTTCTGACTTGGCGTACCCGTCGAGCCGCCGTAGCCGCGATAGTTGACGACGAGCATGCGCCGAATCGAGAGCTCGAACGCGGTGCTCGCGGTGTAGAGCACATCCTCCGCGTTGCCGCCGAAATAGATCACGGTACGAGTGCTCGTGCTCGCACCGTTCTCGGTCCAGAAGCCTTCTAATACGTGCTCGCCCGATGGGATCTCGACTCGATACGGCGCCCAGCGAGCTGCCAACGAGCGATCGTTCGCGCGCGGTTAGAACAGCATGCGGTCCTGCTGCAGATAGAGGAACGCGCACAGTGCAACGTACGTTGCCGCGGCGATGCCGACGAGGACGAGGAGGGAGGTCAGCATCGCGCGCATTTGCAGGGCTTGGGGCTTGGGGCTTGGGGCGTGGGGCTTGGGTCGGACAAAACGCGGCGTGCGCCTGCTGCCCCCTCCCTGACCCTCCCCCGCTTCGCGGAGGAGGGAAGCTATGCGTTGTCGATTGCGGGCTCGGCCCAGGCCCGAGCCCCTTACCCTGTCACCGCGTCAACATCACATCGTGCTGAACGTATAGACCGTCCGCGACGTATACGTTTCGCCCGGGTTGAGCGTGGTGCTCGGGAACGACGGCTGATTCGGCTAGTCGGGATAGTGCTGCGTTTCCAGGCAGAAGCCGTAGCGTTTGTTGTAGACGTTGCCGTTCTTGCCGGTGATCGAACCGTCCAGGAAATTGCCGCTGTAGAACTGCACGCCCGGCTCGGTCGTGTGCACTTCCATGACGCGCCCCGTCTTCGGATCCTCGACGCGGGCCGCGAGTTGGAGTCCGTCGCCGTCGCGGTTCAGCACGTAGTTGTGGTCGTACCCGCCGCCGAACTTGATTTGCTCGTGGTCGGCATCGATGCGGGCCCCGATCGCGGTCTTCGTGCGGAAATCGAACGGTGTGCCTTCGACGCTCGCGAGCTCGCCCGTCGGAATGAGCGTTCGATCGACGGGCGTGTAGCGATCCGCATTGATCGTGAGCTCGTGACCGAGCACGTCGCCCGAGCCGTCGCCGGCCAGGTTGAAGTAGGCATGCTGCGTGAGATTCACGACGGTCGGTTTGTCCGTCGTCGCGTGGTAATCGAAGATGAGCTCGTTCTTGTCGGTGAGCGTATACGTCACGCGCGCTTCGAGCGTGCCGGGAAAGCCTTGGTCGCCGTCCGGGCTCGTATGCGTGAGGACGAGCCCGCGCTCCCCCTCCCGCTCGAACGGCTCGGCCTGCCATACCACCTTGTCGAATCCGACCTCGCCGCCGTGCAGCGTGTTCGGGCCGTCGTTCGCGGGCAGCTTGTACGTCTTGCCGTCCAGCTCGAATTGCGCCTTCGCGATCCGATTGCCGTAACGACCGATGATCGCGCCGAAGTAGGGGCTGCTCTTCAGGTAGCCGTCGATGGAGTCGTAGCCGAGCGTCACGTCATCGATCTGCCCATCGCGGTCGGGCACCTTGAGCTCCGTGATGATGCCGCCATAATTCGTCACCTTCACTTCCATGCCGTTCGGGTTGCGCAGCGTGAACAGTTCGACGGCTGTGCCGTCGGGAAGGGTGCCGAATGATTCGCGGGACATAGTCGCCTCTGTGGCTGACGGTGGAGCATCCGAAGGTGCCGCGGCCTCGTTCGAGGCAGGTTTGCTGCAGCCTACGGTTGCAAGACAAAGTAGCGTGCTGAATGCAATAAAGCCCAGGCGATGCGGTTGCATGTTCTTAAGTCTCTCCGAGGGCAAAATCCGCGACATGCTACATTAATGCGACCGATGACCCAACACTCTGCCACCGTCGCACGCCGCCAGCTCATACGCTGGTGGGGTTGGCTCATTCTGAGCACGGTCGTGCTCGCATGCGTCGTCGCGATCCGCTATTTCACCGTCGCCGACCTCGACTATTCCGTCCCGCTGCTGTTCTTCCGCAGCGCCATGCTGATCTCGCATTTCGCGTTGCTGTCGCTGCTGCTCCTGCTGCCCATCTTATTGCTGCTCCTCGTGCTGCCGAAGCCGAAGGCGGTCATGCCGCTCGCTGTCTTCTATGTCGCACTGATCTTGTGCGCATTGCTCATCGATACGCAGGTCTACCATCTATATCGTTTCCACATCAACGCGGGCGTGATGAACCTGCTCTTCGGCGGAGCGGCGGCAGAGACGTTTGTTTTCCCGCCCGATATGTATATGGAGGCGGCGTTCATCTTCTTGGGGGTCATGGCCATCGTCGCCGTGTTCGCGGCCGCCGCTTGGCGTTACGTGCGCCGCGGTCCGCCGCGGATCTCGGCGCGCGGGCCTGCGATTGCCTTGGTGGCGCTCTGCACGCTCGCATTTCACGGCGTGCACATCTGGGCGGATGCGCTTGCAAAGAGATCCGTCGTCGAACAGACGGAGATTCTCCCTTTCCGATACGCGGCGACCGCGAAACGAATGCTCCGGCGCTGGGGATTCGAGGTCCGTACCGGCTCCAGCATGATGGCTTCGACCGACGACGACGGTCTTGCCTATCCGCTCTCGCCGCTCGCGTGCGAGAAGAACGAGCGCGCGCCCAACATCATCTTCATCGTCGTCGATTCGTGGCGGTTCGACGCGATCGGTCCGGACGTCACGCCGAATCTGCATGCCTTCTCCGAACGGACCGTTCGCTTCGAGAATCACTACAGCGGCGGCAATGCGACCCGCATCGGCGTGTTCTCTCTCTTCTACGGCATCCCCGGCACCTATTGGCACCGCATGCTCGCCGAACAGCGCCGGCCTGTCTTCATCGAGCAGCTGCTGAAACACGATTACGAGATCGCGGTCCTGCGCAGCGCGCCTCTGTATAGCCCGGAGTTCGATCGAACGATCTTCGCCGGTATACCGAACGTTCGCATGCGCTCGGAAGGACGCCGGCCTTGGGAATGGGATCGCGATCTCACGAACGACTTCAG
>JAAYXG010000824.1 GCA_012516015.1 Lysobacteraceae bacterium
GAACTCGCTCTTCGCGCGGTTCGCCGCTTCGGCCGCTTCCGTCGCGCGCATCAAGGCTTCGCGCGCGGCGCGCGCGTCGGTCACGTCTTGGATCGATCCGGAGAGACGCATTCCGTGCTCGCCTTGCTCGGCGCTCGCACGCGCCCGATACCACCGGTAGTCCCCTTGATACGTGCGTAATCGCACCTCGATGTCGTACGGCGTGCCGTTGTGCACGTGTGCATGCAGGGCTGCGGACGTCACAGCCGCATCGTCCGGATGCAGGAAGTCGCGCAGGAAGTTCGTATCGCTCGGAAGCGCATCGACCGCATATCCCAACAGCTCGGCGACGCGCGGAGAACACCAAGCCGTGCCGTCCGCATCGATTTCCCAGAGACCGTCTTGCGTGCCGTTGACGGCGCGCTCGAATCGCTTGGCGGCTTCGATCTCCTTCGTCACGTCCCAGGACACGCCGAGGACGCGTGCAATGCGGCCGTCCTCGCCTGGAACGAGCCGCGCGTGTACCTGAAGATGAACGAGATTGCCTTGTGCGGAGTACAGCCGATAGCGATAGCTCAGGTCATCGCGCTGCTCCTTGATCGCCGCACGCAAATGGAGCGTGAAGAGGTCGCGATCCTCGGGATGGATGCGCTCCGCGAATCGCTCGAGCGAGAGCTCGCTGTCCGTCTCGTAATCGTCGAATCCGTCCAGCGCGTTCTCGATCCATAGGAACGTGGAACGATTGAGGTCGATCTCCCAGGTGCTGATGCCCGCTGCTTTCGTGGCGATGCTCAAGCGATCGAGCAAGGCGCGCTTCTGCTCGGCTTCGCGCACGAGCATCTCGTTCGTCTGCACCTCGTTCGTGACGTCCGTCGTCGCGCCAAGCAAGCGGTGCGGATTGTTCTTTTCATCGCGCACGATTTGCGCGTAGGTCTGCATGTGCCTCACGGTGCCGTCGTCGCGCACGAGGCGAAAGCGATGCGAGAAGGTTTGCGCGCCGTTGCGAATGGCCGCCGCGAGATCCTCCTGCATCCTTGCGTAGTCCTCCTTGTCTATCGTCCTCCGCAGGACCTCGCCGAACTCCTCGGCGCTGCCGTCTCCCATGAGCGCCTTGCTGCGATTCTCGAGCCACAGAAAACGGTTGGAGCGCAGATCGAACTCCCATGCGGAGACGCCGGCTGCTTGCGTCGCGACGGAGAGGCGGTCGAGCAGCGTTCGTACGTGATCGGCTTGGCGCTCGAGCTCGGCGGCGTGCTCGACTTCGTCCGTGACGTCCCACATCACGCCGAGGAGGCGTTCCGCTCGGTCACATGCGCCGCGAAACAAGCGCATGTGAGTTTGGACGTGACGCACGAGCCCGTTCGGACGCACGATGCGATAGCGCAGCGAGACGATGTTTTCTTGAGTGCCCTTCAGTGCCTCGTGCACGATCGCCTTCACGCGAGGATAGTCGTCCGGGTGAACGAAGCGCAGCGGCTTTTCGACTTCGCCCTCGACGCCGAGCAACTCGCGCGTGATCGTGTCGGTCTGTGTCTTGCCGGTTTGGAGATCGACGTCCCAGATGCCGATACCGGCGGTCCGCGTGGCGAGATTGAGCCGATCGCGCAGCGCGCGTTCTTCTTGGGCGCGTTGCTGCAGATCGGCGAGCTCCTGCAAGGCGTGCGGGTGCGCGGCCTGCCCGATCGGCGTGCGGGTCTCGCGATCGGCCGGGGCGTCTTCTGGTTTCGGGCCCCGCCGGCGCCGCGTCCATGCCCAAACGACCGCCGCCCCCAGCGCGAGGGTCGCCAAATGGGTGAGAAGCAAGGATGCCGCCACGATCGTTCCGCCTGGGTCTTTGCCCTGTTGCGCCCATCATCCGTCGTTGC
>JAAYXG010000825.1 GCA_012516015.1 Lysobacteraceae bacterium
GAAGCTTCGAGATGCTGGAAGCCAGTCCTTACGAGACCGTGAAGCTCGGCACCCACGAGCTGTGGGAATTCCGCAACGACGAAACGAGCGGGATGATGGGCATGGACATGGCGATGCCCCATTCGATGCATGTGCATGGCGTGCAGTTTCGTGTGATCGAGCGCTCGGTTTCGGGCCGTCTCGCCGGTTATCGCGGCACCGTCAACGCGGGCTTCGTCGACGAAGGATGGAAGGACACCGTGCTGGTCATGCCTGGTGAGCGCGTTCGCGTCGTCGTACGCTTCGCCGACTACCCGGGGCTGTTCCTCTACCACTGCCACATGCTCGAGCACGAGGATGGCGGGATGATGCGCAACTATCGAGTGACGGTGTAGCAACAGGTACTCGATCAGCAAGACGAGATGCGCGCGCTTCATGGCGGCAGCGCGCATCTCTTCGATCTCCCGCGTCTGCGTGGTGACCATGCTCGCGTGGATTACGTGGATGTAATGCCCGAGTCATGTAGGGGCCGGGGGCGCAGCAGCACAATCGGATAATCGAGGCGTTGGTCTCGTGTATGCCGTTGCTTCCCCAGTCCAGCGGCAAAGGAGTTTCGATGTCGAATCTCCAAGTCGTCATGCGCGCCGCCGTGCGCATTGTAATCGGCAGCTACGCCGGCGCGTTGAAGGATGCGCATGAACACCCGATCGGCGCCACGTGGCAAGGAGCTGCGATCGCACTCGGGTCGGTTCGATGAACAGGAGTGAAATAAAGATGACCGGTATTACCCCATCACGATCAAAGGCTGCTGCCCGACAGATGGTGCGCAAGCCAACGAAGAAAGGCGAATTGAAGACCGCAGAGGTCGTGAACCTGCAACCGATTTCCGAGACCGAGCAATCGCCTCGAGCGAGATCCATCGCGCAGAGCCCGGCTGTGCCAGTTCCGGTATCGCCTGGAGAGTACGTCGATTACCAGCGCGATGTTCTCGAACGTGCCATCCTGTTCTGGGATACCTTGCGCGAACGGGCCAACAACATGATTGCGCACGAGCGAGCGGGGCTCCCTCCGCTGCTCGATTTCAAGTACGAGACGTTGCTGGACGCGCGTCGCTTCGAGCGGCCGGCCAATTACGCGTTGCTTCGGATCACCGAGATCGGGGACGACTGCTGGGACGACTGCGTTGATCTCGACAAGCCGCCGGTCATCATCGTCGACCCTCGGGCAGGCCACGGCCCGGGAATCGGCGGGTTCAAGCGCGATTCGGAGGTCGGAATTGCGATGCATGAAGGCCATCCGGTCTACTTCGTCGTTTTCTATCCCGAGCCGGTTCCTGGCCAGACGCTGACGGACGTGCTGGCGGTGCTGAGGCGATTCGTGGCTGAGGTCGCAAGGCGCCATCCCGGCAAGCCCCCGGTCCTTTACGGTAATTGCCAGGGCGGCTGGGCGGTAACGTTGCTTTCCGCCAGCTGCGAGGGAATGGCGGGTACCACCGTGCTCAACGGCTCGCCACTTTCCTACTGGGATGGCGAGCCGGGGGTCAATCCGATGCGCCTGGCGGGAGGCCTGCTCGGCGGCAGCTGGTTGGCACACCTGACCGCGGATCTCGGCGATGGGCGCTTCGATGGTGCCTGGCTGGCGCAGAACTTCGAGAATCTCCAGCCGGAAAAGGCGGTATGGGAGAAGCACGCGCACCTTTTCAATCAAATCGATTCCGAGCGAGACCGCTTTCTCGAGTTCGAGCGCTGGTGGAGCGGCTTCTACTTCCTGAGCCGCGAAGAGATGCTGTCGATTGTCCGGAACCTGTTCATCGGTAACGAGTTGGAGCAAACGCGACTGGAGCTCGAGCCTGGCTGTGTGATCGATCTACGTCGCATCGAACATCCGCTCGTCATCTTCGCGTCCTACGGCGACAACATTACCCCGCCGCATCAGGCACTCGGCTGGATTCCGGTGGTCTACGAGGACACCGAAGCCCTGAAGCGGGCCGGCCAACGGATCGTCTACCTGACCCATCCCAGAGCCGGCCATCTCGGAATCTTCGTTTCCGCCAGAGTGGCACGCCTGGAGCATCGGGCGATCCTGGAAAGCCTCGAGGATGTAGAGGCGCTGCCACCCGGACTCTACGAGATGAAGATCGAGAATCCGACGGGAGACCCGGATTGTCGCAAGCCTCAGTACCGCGTGCGCTTCGAGCCACGCACGGTCGAGCAGCTGAGGAGCGACTACCCACGTGAGGCGTTCGATCGCGTGCGGCAGATCTCCGAGCACAATGACATGCTTTACCGAACGTTCGTGAGCCCCTGGGTCCAGGCGTTGTCGAACCCGTGGACAGCTGAGGCGTTGAAGTGGCTCCATCCGATGCGGGTGAATCGGTACATGATGTCGGAAGCATTCAGTCCGTGGATGCGTAGCATCGAGATGCTGGCCGATGTCGTACAGCGAGATCGCCGCCCGCTGCCGGAGAGCCATCCGATGCTTGTGCGCGAACGCGAAGCCATCGGGGAGGTGACCGACGCGTTGAAGCGTCTACGGGAGCTCCGTGATGCCGCGTACGAGAAAGCGTTCAGCGAGCTGTTTGCCACTCCAGGAGAAGCGATCGCGCAAAGCCGTCAGTCTGGCGAGACGACCGGTCGCTGACTTGCTGGCAGCCGCTACGCCAACACGGATTCGATGAAAGAGCAGAAGGCGGCCGGCTGCGAATGCTGAGCTGCGCC
>JAAYXG010000826.1 GCA_012516015.1 Lysobacteraceae bacterium
ACGCCTGGATTCAGCTTCAACCAATACTTGATCGCGGATGACGAGCCGATGCTGTTCCACACCGGACAGCGTCGCCTGTTCGCGCAAGTGCACGGTGCGATTTCGAAGGTCTTGCCGGTCGAGCGGCTCCGCTATGTCGGCTTCTCACATTTCGAGGCCGACGAGTGCGGCGCGCTCAACGAGTTTCTGGCGGCGGCACCGAATGCGATCCCGATCTGCAGCAGTATCGCTGCCATGACGTCGGTTCAGGATTTCGCAGATCGCGAGCCGCGCGCGTTGGCCGATGGCGAGGAGATCGTTCTCGGCCAGCAGCGGGTGCGTTGGTTCGATGCGCCGCATGTGCCGCATGGCTGGGAATGCGGCCTCGCGATGGAGATGACGACGAAGACTTTCCTCTGCGGCGACTTGTTTACGCAAGGCGGCATAGGCGAGAAAGCGCTCGTCGAGGAGGACATCCTCGAGCCCAGCGAAGCGTTCCGCAAGACGCTCGACTACTACGCCCATGCGCCGAACACGCGCGAGGCGCTCGAACGATTCGCACAAGAGCAGCCGACGACGCTCGCGTGTATGCACGGAAGCGCGTGGAGAGGCGATGGGGCTGCGCTGCTGCGGGCGTTGGCCGAGGCGGTGGGGTAGCGGGACGTCGCCCTTCGGCGAGGGCAGACTGCAGTCTACAGTCGACAGCCAGAGGGAGCTGTGCCACGACCGCCTCAGGTTGTTCGTTTGCGAATCGCGAATGCTTCGGCTGGATTTCGCACGAAGAGCTGCGTGATCTCGTCTTCTTTGAAGCCGGCGGTACGCAGCGCCGGGATGAATTCGGTGAAGACCGTGTCGAACGTACGGAAGTTGCCGCCCCGGGGCTCGCCTGCGGTGTACCAACCCGCGTCGTGCGACACGAGCACACGATTCAGCAGCTCGTGCGTGCGCAGTCGTTTCACGAGCTCGATGTGCTCGGCGAGCGTTTCCGGCGAGAGGCCGTCGAATGAGACCCACGCACCGATCTTGGCTGCGCGCACGTGGTGTGAAGGATCCTTTTCGTTCTGAGCATGAAACCAGATCCAGGCGGAGGGCGACACTTGCGCTTTCTCGAGCACGGCGAGCATTTGCGATGCTGAGGCGCCGCAGAACCCGGGCTCTGGCTCGCCCCACGGTCCGATGTGGGTTCCTATCGTCAGTCCAGTCTCTCGATGCGTCTCCACGGCGGCGCGAAAGACTTTCTCTTCGAGGCTCGTAAGCGGCCCGCCGTTCATGCCGAGCTTGATCAATCCAGGACGAACACCCGTGTCCTCGATCCCGCCCTGCCACTCGCCGATCCAGCGACGCGCGAGCTGATCGACCGTCTCCGCCTTCGCGTAGTCAGGCACGAAGTGCCCATTCGCAGCGAGGTAGCTGCCCGTGACGGTGAGCACGTTCAGCCCGCTCGCCGCCGATAGCCGTCGGAGCAAAGCCGGAGATCGGCCGAGGTGCGTTGCCGTGCAATCGATCAAGGTACGGCAGCCGAGACTGCGTGCCCTCTCGAGATGCGGCAGGACCACTTCGATAATTTCGTCGACGTCGAGCTCTAATGTCTGACGTCTCTGTTCCTCGAAGCTCCGTAAATCCGCGAACAGGTGTTCATGCGTAAGCGTCATGCCCATCTCGGACGCATCGAGAAAGCCGTTGACCGTCATCACGTGCCCGACGTTCTTAGTAGCGCGGGACTGGGCGAACGCAGGTATCGCGAGCGCGGTCGAGGAGATCAACGAGGCGCGAATGAAGGCTCTGCGATTCATAGATGACTACCTGGCATCGCCGGAGAGCGCATCTTCCAACGATGTAGGTCATCGCGGGGGCCGAAAGCGCCGAGACGAGCTTTCCAATCGGCGGGACGTGGAGATGCCTCGACTTTTCAGTCGGTCGCGACGACTGTCATTGTCGCTGCTTGTGCTCTTCGGCGCTCCGCAGCACACGCAGGACGTTGCCGCCCCAGATCTTCGCGAGGTCTTGCTCCGAGTAGCCGGCAGCGAGCAAGGCTTCGGTGATTCTTGGTAGCGCCGCGACGTCGTTCATGCCTTCGACGCCGCCGCCGCCGTCCCAGTCCGCGCCGATGCCGACGTGGTCCGGCCCGACGACCTTCAAAGCATGGAGCAGGTGGCGCAGGAAATCGTCGAATGTCGCGCGCGGAACCCCGTACTTCGCGTCGATCGCACGACGCTCTCGCGCAAATTCCGCGACCTTCTCGGCCGGGAGCGTGTACATACGTCCGTAGCGCGCTTCCAGCGCGGCGACTTCCTTTTCGTGCTCCGCGTTCTTGTACGCAGGCGTGATGTACACCGAGTTGATTTGAATCACGCCGCCCGCGGCGGCGAGCTTACGTAGGCGCTCGTCGTCCACATTGCGCGGATGATCGGTGAGTGCCCTGCACGCGGAGTGCGAGAGCACGATCGGCGTTTGCGACAGCTCGATCAGTTGGTCCAGCACGTCGTCCGAGGCGTGCGAGGCATCGAGCACGATGCCGAGCCGGTTCGCTTCGGCGACGACTTCCTTGCCGAGCGGGCTCAAGCCGTGCCACTCCGGACCTTTCGGATCGGTCGCGGAGTCGGCGAGGTCGTTGTTCGCGAAGTGCACCGGACCGAACATGCGAACGCCGAGCTCATAGAACGTTCGCAGCAGACTGATGTCCTTGCCGAGCGGATAGCCGTTCTCCATGCTCAAGTAGACGACGCGCTTGCCCGACTTCTCGATGCGCGACGCATCGCCGGCACTGAGCGCGAGCTCGAATTTGTCGTGATGACGCGCGGCCATCTCACGCAGGCGCGCGGTCGTCATCAACGCGGAATCGCGCGCCGCTTGCAGCCCCTCGGGCGTGCGAGGTCCCTGTGCGGTGTAGATGACCCAGAAACCGCCGTCGAGGCCGCCGGCCACCATTCGCGGATAGTCGACTTGCGAGAGATCCGAATCGAAGTCGTGCGAGTCGACGATGCTCCAACCAGGGCGCGTGAAGTGCAGGGCGGTGTCGAGATGCGTATCGAGCACGAGCAAGCGCTCGTGAAGCGCGCGGGCGTTCGATGGGACGTCTGCGTGCGCCCGTGCGATCAGAAAACCTGCGAGCAAAGCCAGGTGAGCGGCCAGGTGAGAGACGCTTTTGGATACGAGGTTCTTCTGGAATACCTGCATGATCTTCCGCCGCTCGGTGTAACGTGTAATGTGTAAAGTGTAGGGTC
>JAAYXG010000827.1 GCA_012516015.1 Lysobacteraceae bacterium
TAGGTGCGTCCTTGCACTTGGCTCATGAATCGTCGTTCCTTCGTGCTCAAGAACGGCAGCTCGTGCACGAGCGATAAACCGTCCGGGAGAAACTTCTGGCCGATATCGAGCTTGCGGCCACGAATGACATCCATCATCGATGGACCAGCGGATTCGTTTCGAAGCTGCAACGCAGCGCGCGTAGCGGCGCGTCGTTTCGATCGACTGTGTAGCGGCGGTCATGACACTGCTCCTGCTTAGCAAAGGTGGGCTCGGCGTTCATACTGCGAGCTGCACCGATGCGCCGGTATGGGGTGAACGTCCCGGTGTGCTACGGTAATCGGCTACGACCTGGGAGGTTTGTCCCGATCATCGAATCGATCGACAATGGGCCAAGGTCGTGACGCGAGGGGCTTTCCGTGATGCGCCAGTCCATACGCTTAACGAAGTCCTTCGACGACACCATGATCGCGTGGGCGGCGGCCGGCCAGGGCGCACCGCTCGTGAAGGCCGCCAATTGGCTGACGCATCTGCAGTACGAGCTGGACAGTCCGGTCTGGCATCACTGGATCGAGTTCTTTGCAGAGCATTACCGCTTCATCCGCTACGACGAGCGCGGCTGCGGCATGAGTCAACGGGACGTTGCGGCGATTTCGATAGATCGGTCGACAGAGGACCTGACGAAAGTCATCGACGTTGCGGAACCCCGCAAGCCGTTTGTCTTGCTCGGCATCTCACAGGGCGGCGCGACTGCCATCCGGTACGCTGCCACGCACCCGGAGCACGTTTCTCACTTGCTTCTCTACGGTGCCTACGCCCAGGGGAGGGCAGTGGCCGGCGACCGAAAAGTGGAAGAGGGGTATCGCGCGATCATCGCACTGACGCGCCTGGGTTGGGGACAGAACAACCCCATCTATCGGCAGCTATTTACCGCTCGCTTCATTCCGGGCGCGAGCGACGAGCAGTTGCGCTGGTTTACGGACCTCTGCCGCCGCACGGTCGCAGCCGAGACGGCGGCGCGCATCATGGAATCTCGCCTGCATATCGACGTCGTCGAGCTGCTGCCCCGTGTGACCGTGCCAACGCTGGTCCTGCACGCGCGGAACGACGAGTGCGTGGCGCTTTCGCAGGGCCGTCTGATCGCATCGAGCATTCCGGATGCGAAGTTCGTGGAGCTCGATTCGAGCAACCACATCCTGCTCGAGACGGAACCTGCTTGGGAGCAGTTCAAGCAAGAAGTGCTGGCGTTCACGGGGCTCGACAGCACGCAGGCCCGGAGCGATGTCGCAGCCGCGCTATCGCCGCGCGAGCGGGAGGTTCTCGCAAGAATCGCAGCCGGCTGCACGAACATCGAAATCGGCCGGCAGCTGTTCATCAGCGAGAAGACCGTACGCAATCATGTGACCCGAATCTTCGAGAAGCTCGGCGTCCGTTCGCGTGCGCAGGCCATCGTGCTCGCGAAGGACAAGGGGCTGCTACTTTGATCCCGGTAGGGCGGCCCGCGAATGCTCCATGCAACGCGGGCTTCCCTACATCCGACCGAAATGTAGTCGGAATAAATTCCGACCTACAGCCTATCTTCTTCGTGTCGATTGCAAGTACCGGAAGAAGTCCGAGTTCGCATCGATCATCAGCGTCGTGTTGTCGCCGATGGCGTCGTAGCTTTCGAGCGTGCGGAAGAATGCGTAGAACTCCGGGTCCTTGCCGAAGGCTTGACCGTAAATGCGTGTCGCTTCGGCATCGGCCTTGCCGATGATCTCTTCGGCTTTGCGCGCGGCCTCGGAGCGAATGCTGCGCAGTTGGCGCTCCATGTCGCCGAGAATCTCCTGGCTCCGGCCCTCGCCCTCGGAACGGAACCTCGCCGCGATACTTTGTCGCTCGGCGATCATGCGGTTCTCGACCTGGGTACGCACCGAGTCGATGTAGTTGATGCGTCTGATGCGTACGTCCACGAGCTCGATCCCCAAGCCGGGCATCAGCTTGGAGGCCGATGCGAGCATCTCCCGCTCCAACTGGGCGCGGCCTTTCTGGGACTTTTCGAGGTCGGTGTCGACGACGGCCGCTTCCTCTTCGGAGAGCTCGGAGATATCGACATTCCAATCGGCGGAGCGGACGATTTCTTCGAGGTTCGTGTTGGAGACGATGTCGCGCGAGACGGAGTCGATGATGTCGTCGAGGCGCGTGCGGGCGCCGGTCTCGTCGCGAACCGAACGCAGAAACTGCAGTGCATCGACGATACGCCAGCGGGCGGTCGTGTCGACGACGACGAACTCGCGACCGAGCGTCGGGATCTGGCTCACGTCGCCGTCCCACGCAAGAATGCGCTTGTCGAAGCGGCGCACTTCTTGGATGAGCGGCACCTTCCAATGCAAGCCGGGCTCGGTCACGACGTCGCCGACGGGCTCGCCGAACTGCACGATGATGGCCTGCTCGGCCTGATCCACGACGTAGGCCGAGCTCGCACCGAGCAACGCGACGAGCGCGGCAACGATGATCGGTAGTGTCACCTTCATGGCTATTCTCCTTCCGCTTTCGCCGTAGTGGGGCGATAAGCATCACGCAAGTTGAGCAGCGGGACCGGGGGCATCTGCTTGTCTTGCACGACGAGCACCGAGCCGACTTTCGGTAGCGTGCCATGCAGCGCCTCCAAATACATGCGCGTTCGCGTCACTTCCGGGGCGCTCCGATACTCGCTCAGCACGGCGCTGAATCGCGCCGTTTCGCCGAGCGCTCGATTCACTCGCTCCGTTGCATAGCCTTCCGCTTGCGCGATTTGTCGATTCGCCTCGCCCTCCGCGCGCGGAATCGCTTGGTTCGCTTGCCTCGTCGCCTCGTTGATCATGCGCTCGCGCTCTTGCCGCGCTTCGTTCACTTCGTTGAAGGCCGGCTGGACTCGCGCGGGAGGAACGACGTCCTGAAGCTCGACAGTGATGATGTGCAAGCCGTTGTCGTACTTCTGCATCGCTTCCTGGATCTCTTCGCGCGCCGTCGCCGAGATGTCGACGCGCCCGGTCGTGAGCACTTCGCTGCCGATCCGGTTGCCGACGACACGCCGCATGACGGATTCCGAGATGTCGCGCAGGGTGCGCTCGGGTTCGCGCATCGCGTACAGGTACTTGATCGGATCCGAGATGCGGTACTGCACGACCCATTCGACATCGATGATGTTGAGGTCGCCGCTCAGCATCAAAGACTCTTCCGGGTGGTCAGCCGCGCTGTACCGGCTGCTGCGATCGCTCGAGACATCCTCGGTGCGGAAGCCGAACTCCTGCTTGAGAACACGCTCGGTCGCGACCATCTGCACATCGTCGATCCCGAACGGGAGCTTGAAATGCAGGCCGGGATCCGTGATGTCGATGACTTTACCGAAGCGCTTCACGACCGCGCGCTCTTCCGGCTGAACGGTATAGAAGACGCTGAACATCGCCCATATGGCAATGAGAACGGCCGCGATGATGCCGATCAGCCGAAATTGGGCCGCGCTAGGCGTATTGGGCCCGCTGCCGCCGCCTCGATCCGAGCCGCCGCCACGGCCGCGTCCGCCTCCGCGTGCGCGCTCATGCCAGCCCGTTCCAAACACATTTTTTTCGAACCATTCTTTTGGCGTACTCATCCCCAAATTCCCCTTGGAATCGGCGCGAACGAAGATCGCGAGGGGAGAATAACCGCCAGCGGGGGGCGTGAGTCAAAAAGGTGGCAGTACGAGAGGCTGAGCTAGTGTTAAATTGCGGCCATGGCCGGTTGACCGTTGACTGCGGATGGCCCGAAGAACTTCAAGCTAGGTGCGGCACGAACACGATTGGGTCGAGCAGAGCGTGAACGAGATATCGCAAGCAGCGGCACAGCGCCGAGCCGATGAGATTCGCATATTCAAGGAGGAGCTCGCCCGCTTGCGGGCGGA
>JAAYXG010000828.1 GCA_012516015.1 Lysobacteraceae bacterium
CCGCTTCGTTCAGGTCGGATTCGGTCATGTCTTCGCAAGTCTCCGAAAGAGCTACATCGTGACATCCGCGCGCGCGGGTGCGCAATCCGGCATCGTCGGATGCACGCGCGATCAGCGCGATAGAGAAGGGCGAGTAGTGCTGCCGGAATCTCAGCGGGTCGGGAGCGGCGCATCGAATCCTTTCGTCGTGTTGCCTTTGCGGCGCATCAGCTCGTGTACGAGCTCGAGGCCTGTCTTGTCGCACGGCGGGAGCTCGAGATCGCTCGTGCCGAGCGGCGTCGTGCGTTCGCCCCAGCGAATCACGTGAGCGCACCAGGTGAGCCCGCCGCCGAATGCGGGCGTGAGGAGCAGCGAGCCTGGTTTGACGCGCCCTTCTTCTATCGCTTCGACGAGCGCGACCGGCACCGTTGCGGAAGACATGTTGCCGTAGCGTTGGACCGTCAGGTAAACCGAATCCATCGGGATTCCGACTCGCTTCGCGACCGCCTCGATGATGCGCAGATTCGCTTGATGCGGGATCGCGAGATCGACGTCCCCGGCCGCGACGCGCGCACGTTCGAGCGCGGCTTGCGACGCTTCGCTCATCCCGAGGACGGCGCGCTTGAAGATTTCCGGTCCGTCGAAATCCCAGCGCGTATCCCCGAGCTGCAAGCCGTTGTTGCCGTAGATCGTGCCCATCCCGCGCACGCGCAGCGTGTGCCGCGCGTCGGCGGCGCAACCGAGCTTCTCGGCGATCACGCCTGCAGGCTCCTCGGACGCTTCGATCACGACGGCCGCCGCGCCGTCGCCGAAGAGCACCGCGACGTTGCGATTGCTCCAATCCATATACGGACTGATGACTTCCACGCCGATGACGAGCGCATTGCGGACCACGCCTGTGCGCACCATCGCCGTCGCGCTCGACAGACCATAGAGAAAGCTCGTGCACGCGGTATTCACGTCCATCGCGGCGGCATTTTGCGCACCGAGCATGAACTGCCCGCCGGAGGCCGTGTTCGGTACCGTCTCGTCCGCCGAGCATGTTCCAAGGACGATGAGATCGAGGTCTTTCGGGTCCAGACCCGCGCACGCGAGCGCGCGCGCTGCCGCGATGTGAGAGAGCACGGTCATGGGAACGTGCGAAATGCGGCGTTCCTTGATGCCGGTTCGGGTCGTGATCCACTCGTCGCTCGTCTCGAGAAACGTGGCCAGTCCCGCATTGTCGAGGACGGCCGGCGGCATGCATTTGCCCCAGCCCGTGATGTCGGCGTACTTCATGGCGATGCGAACGATATCATGGCCCGCTCCGATCGAGACGAAGGTCAATCCCTCTCACGACGGGCGTTGCGCATAGCCGAGATTGCGTTTCCGCGGGCAGGGCAGAGAATGGCGCGAATGAAGGCAATTCCCCGCGTATCGGTGCGAGGTTCGCGGCAAGCAACCCAATGGCTTGCCGCGCTTCTACTTTCTACATCGTTCGGCTATTGGGAGCCGGCTCTGGCCGCCGAGGACGAGGGAACGCCGGCCGTGTTGAAGCTCCACGAAGCTTCCTTCGTCTATCGCACGTCCGTGGCGGTGCTTTCGTGCGGGGAAATCCGCGGCCGTGTAGCGTCCGTGTTGCGAGCGCTCGGCGCACGAGAGGACCTGCAGGTCAGGGTGAGCGGATGCGACACCATCGTTACGCCGATCGACCGGGATGCCTGGCCCGACGCATCCGACCCATATGGAAGGCCTACGGATCCGTGGAATCGGCCGTCCGATCCATTCGACCACGGCGCGGGGGATTGGGGGACGTCATCCGAACGCTTGCGGCGGCGAGGGATGGGGCCGAGGCAGTCGGCGCACGTCCACATACGCGCGATGATGCCGGTCGAAATGACGCCGCAAGTGGAAGCGGAGCTGAAGAAGGACAAGTCCAGACGCGAGCTCATCTCGCGTGTGAATCCGTCTGCGGGAATGGAAGAGCCCGCCGTGTTTCCCGCCGAGTGGCGACGCGTGGAGCTTTCGCGCGCCACGATCGACCTCGATCCCGAGGAATGCGAGCTGATGGATCAGATGTCGAGAAGCCTCTTGAAGGACGTCGGCATTCGGACCGTGCGGCGCCCGACCTGCGCGCGGGACAGAATTTCGAGCATTCCGCCGAAGCTCACCGTCGAGGCGCTTCTGCCGAAGTTGCCGGATGTGCCGAGGCTGTCGCCGGCCGGAGGGGAGGAGGGCACGAGCCAGGAGGCGGACACGACGCGGAAGGCGGAGAGCGATTAGCGCCTACAGTCTACAGGCTACAGCAAGAAGAGAGGAGCAGGCGCGCAGAGCAGTCTTCAGTCGTCAGTCTACAGCCAAAGAAGAATGCGCGAGCTAGTGGCGGCGGGCGCGGAGGAGCAGCTCCTCGTACTTGTAGTCGATGATCAGCGTGTCGAGCAGGCCGATGATGTCCATGCCGATCAGCAGAGCGGGCTTCTCGTTCATCTGCCACGCGTTGAAGATGTGGAAATCGGCGAACGTCA
>JAAYXG010000829.1 GCA_012516015.1 Lysobacteraceae bacterium
GGTTCGCATTGGGATCGAGCGGCAACACTTGCGTCATTCGACCATCCGTTTCGCCCGGGCGAAACAGCGCAAGCGCCGGCGCGCCGTTCTCGAGGACCCAAACGCGGCCGATCTGGCGCGCGCCGTTCTGCTGACCGGAGCCGCGGCCTCTGAAGCGCGGCATCATGGCAGAGAACGGATTGCCGCCTCGGCTCGCCTGCACCGGCGGCGCGCCGGGGACCTGCACGCCTTCGGGCGTGAAACGCAAGGCCGCGTTCGGCACGAGCAGCGCGTCTTCGATGTTCGTCGTCAAGATCTCGGCCGTTGCCGTCATGCCCGGACGCAGCAGCAGGTCTTCGTTCTCCACTTCGAGCACGGTTTGGTAGGTCACGACCCCGGTCGAGGTCGCGCTGCCTCCACCGCCAGCGGAGGAAGCGCTCGCGCTCTGCGTATTGCTGGATGCGAAATGCACCTGTGTGATGCGTGCGGCGAAGACGCGATTCGGAAATGCATCCACGGTGAACGTCGCTTCCTGGCCGACTTCGACGGCACCCACATCCGCTTCATCGACGGCGACGTGCAGCTCCATCTTCTTCAGGTCTTCGGCGAGCGTGAACAGAATCGGCGCCTGCAAAGAGGCGGCCACGGTTTGGCCCGCCTCGACGGAGCGCACCAGCACGACGCCGTTGATCGGCGAGCGAATCTCGGTCTTGCTGAGATCGGTCTTGACGGCTTCGAGATTCGCGCGCGCTTGCGCGACGGCAGCTCGTGCGGCCGCCGTTTCGCCGACCGCCCGCGCGACAGCCGCCTCCGCGACGTCGAGATCCTGTTGCGAGGGGAGCTTGTTGTTGCTGAGCTCGCGCACCTTCAACAAGCGGGCAAGGTTCGCGCGCGCTTCCTTTTCGCTCGCTTCGGTTTGGATGACGCGCGCCTCGGCCGAGGCAAGCGAGCTCTCCGCTTGCAGCACTTGGGCGCGCAGGCGCGTCGTGTCGAGCACGGCGAGCACTTGCCCCGCCTCGACTTCGTCATTGACGTCGACGTGCACCGAGCGAATCGTTCCGGAAAGCTCGCTGCCGATGTCGACTTGATTGCGCGGCTCGAGATTGCCCGTCGCGGTGACCGTCACACGCAAATCGCCGCGCGTGACTTCCTGGGTCACGTACTGCGGCGCCTTGGTGCCGCTGCGCCCGAAGATCAAGAACAAGACGACGAGCGCGGCGATGCCGAGCACGAGCCACTTCGCCCAGCGTTTCCACGGCGACGGCGGCTCGAGATTCATGGCGATCGGGCTCGCGAGATCGGGCTCTGACACGTTCGTTTCGGTATTGATGCTCATGGGTTCGCAGTGAAGACGGACCAGCCGCCGCCGAGTGCTTTATAGAGACGAATGAGATTCGAGGTCAGCTCGCCTTCGCTCACCGCGAGAGAATCCTCGAGCGAAATCAACTGTCGGTCTGCGGTTACGACCGTCTGGAAATCGACCAGACCGGAGTTGTATTGCATGAGCGCGAGCTCGCGTGCGCGCCGCGCTGCGTCGACGGCGAGAACCAATGCCTCGCGGCGCTGCCGCTCGTTCGTCCAACCTAGAAGGGCGTTTTCGACTTCCTCGAATGCCGCGAGCACCGCTTGCTCGTAGGCGGCGAACGCTTGATCGAGCACGGCGTATTGCGCCCGCAGGTTTTGACGAAGGGCACCGCCTGCGAATAGGGGGATGCGCAGCGACAAGCCGACGCGATCGGTTTGCGAGCCATCGAGGACATCGCTCATCGACAGCGACTGCAGGTTGATCGAGCCGCTCAAAGAAAGAGAGGGATAGAGCGCCGCGGTTGCGACGCCCACTTGCGCGCTCTGCGCTGCGACTCTGCGTTCCGCGGCGCGAATGTCCGGGCGCTGGCGTACGACATCGGCGGGAACCGCCGCCACGATTTCGGCGGGCGCGACGGGTACGGGACGTCGAGCCGAGAGCTGCTCGTGAAGCGAGCCGGGCACTTGCCCCGTGAGCACGGCGAGGCGATTCATGGCCTGAGCGAGATTCGACTCCAGCGAGGGGATTTGCGCTCTCGTCTGCTGATAGCTCGCCTCCGCCTGCTCCAAGTCGAGCACGGTCGCGAGACCGGCTTCTGCGCGCCAACGCGTGATCTCGAGAAGCTCCGACTGCGCCGCCAGATTCCGCTCCGCGAACGCGAGACGAGCTTGCGTCATGCGCACCGACGTGTAGTTGAGCGCGACGTCGCCGAGCAAGGTGACGAGCGCATCGCGCAGATCCGCTTCGGACGCCCCTAAGTTGGCGGTCGCCGCCTCGAACGCACGACGCTGACCGCCGAAAAGATCGAGCTCCCAACTGGCATCGAGGCCCGCGCTGTAGATTTCGTCGCTATCGCGGGCGACCACGCCCTCCTCGGGATCGATGAAGCGGGCGTCCGATTGCGTGCGTGTCGCGCCCGCGGAGGCGCCGATCGAAGGAAAAAACGATCCGGCGGCGACGCCGCGGCGCGCCCGCGCCTCGATGACGCGCGCGCGGGCTTGCTCGAGCGTCTTGTTGTCGGCAATCGCGCGCTCGATCAGATCCGTCAGCAGCGGATCGTCGAATGCGGCCCACCACTCCGCCAACGCGGGCGCGTCGGGGGACTCGAGGCGTACGCCGCTTTCCGGAAGCGAGCTCCACGCATCGGGCGTCGGCGCCTCCGGGACGCGGTAGTCCGGGCCGACCGCGCATCCGGTCACGAGAGACGCGACCATTATCGAGCTGCACGCGCGCCACACAGGGCGTCGCTTGGCGACTGATCTCAACAAATCACTCCACTGTTTCGTACGCGCACGAGCGCGAGGTCGCTGATTCTTGCCGAGAGCTTCCCGCAACGGGCTTGGATAAAGACTTCTTGACCCTCGGCCGCCGTACCGCCGTTCTGCCGACGCGCCAGAACCGCCCAACACCGCCTCTCGAGCCGCGGTTCGAGCAGAAAACACCTGAATAGTGGCGTCCCTTGGCCCTCGAAGCTTCGATCTCGCCGAGATTCAACGCAGATCCCGCCGAAACGTTGACACGAGCCGCCTGCTAACGCGCCGTCATCACCGGCTTATAACCAACTGCAAACCCGCGAGCACCAGCTGCGATATGCAGTTGTGCATCCTTCCCCCACAATTGCGCGTTACCTCGGTCAACCTGGGCCGGACCCGGGTCCGTCCAACCACGAGATCCATGACTCGACTGACACACTTACAGCGCCTCGAAGCCGAAAGCATCCACATCCTGCGGGAGGTTGTCGCGGAATGCGAACGCCCCGTCATGCTGTACTCCATCGGAAAAGACAGCTCCGTGATGCTGCACCTCGCGATGAAGGCCTTTTATCCGGCAAAACCCCCTTTCCCGCTGCTCCACGTCGATACGACGTGGAAGTTCCGGGAAATGATCTCGTTTCGCGACGAAATGGTGCGAAAGCTCGGGCTCGAGCTCCTCGTCCACATCAACGAAGAAGGGCTGGCGCAGGGAATCGGCCCCTTCACTCACGGCTCCGCAATTCACACGGACGTCATGAAGACGCAGGCCCTGAAGCAGGCGCTCGACAAGTTCGGGTTCGATGCCGCTTTCGGCGGCGCTCGACGCGATGAAGAGAAGTCGCGCGCGAAGGAACGTGTGTTCTCGTTCCGTTCGGCCCAGCATCGCTGGGACCCCAAACGGCAACGTCCCGAGCTCTGGCATCAGTACAACAGCCGGAAGAACAAAGGCGAGAGCCTGCGCGTCTTTCCGCTTTCGAATTGGACCGAGCTCGATATTTGGCAGTACATCTACCTTGAGAACATCCCGATCGTGCCGCTTTACTTCTCGAAGCAGCGTCCCGTCGTGAGACGCGACGGCGCGCTCATCATGGTGGATGACGATCGCATGCCGCTCAAAAACGGCGAGAAGCCCGAGTTGCGCTGGGTTCGCTTCCGCACGCTCGGCTGCTACCCGCTGACGGGCGCAGTGGAGAGTCGTGCGGACACCTTGCCGGCGATCATCCAGGAGATGCTTCTGACGACGAGCTCGGAACGACAAGGCCGCGTCATCGATCACGACAGCACCGCTTCGATGGAGAAGAAGAAGCAGGAAGGCTATTTCTAGGGGGTAGTGACCAGGAGGCAGGGGATAGTCAGAAGCGCGTGGCGCTCGGCACTCCCTCTTAACGCCCCAGACCGTTTCTGACTACCCCCTATCCCCTGATCATTATTCCCTAGGACCATGGCTCACAAATCCGACCTCATCGCGACCGACATTCAGGGCTACTTGAAGGCGCACGAGCACAAAGGCCTGCTGCGATTCATCACCTGCGGCAGCGTCGACGACGGCAAGTCGACGCTGATCGGACGGTTGCTCTATGAATCCAAGCTCGTATTCGAGGATCAGCTCGCGGCGCTCGAGGCCGATTCGAAGAAAGTCGGAACGCAAGGCGGCGAGCTCGATTTCGCGCTGCTCGTCGACGGGCTCGCGGCCGAGCGCGAACAAGGCATCACGATCGACGTCGCGTATCGATTCTTCTCGACCGACCGTCGCAAGTTCATCGTCGCCGATACGCCGGGGCACGAGCAGTACACGCGCAACATGGTCACTGGCGCCTCGACGGCGGACGTTGCCGTCATCCTGATCGACGCGCGCAAGGGCGTGCTCACCCAGACGCGTAGGCACAGCTACATCGTCTCGCTGCTCGGTATCAAGCACGTCGTGCTCGCGATCAACAAGATGGATCTCGTCGGGTTTTCCAAAGAAATCTTCGACGCCATCGTGCAGGAGTATCGCGATTTCTCCGAGCAAGTCGGCTTGGAACACGTCACCGCGATCCCGCTCTCGGCGCTCAAAGGCGACAACATGCTCGAGCGCAGCGCGCGCACGCCTTGGTACGACGGCCCGACGTTGATGTCGTATCTCGAGACGGTCGAGATCGAAGATGACCTGCAGGCGAAGCCGTTTCGCTTGCCCGTGCAGTGGGTCAATCGGCCGAATCAGAATTTCCGCGGCTTTGCGGGCACGATCGCGTCCGGCGTCGTCCGTGTAGGCGATGCGATCCGTGCGTTGCCGTCGGGACGCCAGAGTCGTGTCGCGCGAATCGTCACGTACGACGGCGATCTCGACGAGGCAGTCGCTGGACAATCGGTCACGCTCACGTTGACGGATGAGATCGATGTCAGCCGCGGCGATGTCCTCGCGGCGGCGGAATCGCCGCCGGCGGTCGCCGACCAATTTCAGAGCACGATCGTTTGGATGCACGAGGAGCCTATGCTCCCCGGCCGTCCCTATCTATTGAAGATGGAGACGCGTACGGTGACGGGCAGCATCACGGCACCGAAGTACAAGGTCAACGTGAATACGCTCGAGCATCTCGCCGCCAAGCAGCTCGAATTGAACGAGATCGGCGTGTGCAACATCAGCTTGGACCGGCCCGTCGCATTCGACCCGTACGTCGACAATCGCGAAATGGGCGGATTCATCTTGATCGACAAGCTATCGAACGACACCGTGGGTGCGGGGCTCTTGAGCTTCGCGCTGCGACGCGCGGAGAACATCCACTGGCAGGCGCTCGATGTGAACAAGCAAGCGCGCTCGGCGCTCAAAGGCCAACGTGCGTGTGTGCTGTGGTTCACCGGTTTGTCGGGCGCCGGCAAATCCACCGTCGCCAATCTCGTCGAGAAGCGTTTGCACGCGCTTGGCCGCCACACGTACACGCTCGACGGCGACAACGTTCGCCATGGCCTCAACAAGGACTTGGGTTTCACGGACGCCGATCGCGTCGAGAACATTCGTCGGGTCGCGGAAGTCTCGAAGCTCATGGTCGACGCGGGGCTGATCGTGCTCGTGTCGTTCATTTCGCCGTTTCGTTCGGAACGCCGGCTCGCGCGCGAGCTGATGGACGAAGGCGAATTCTTCGAGGTGTTCGTCGACACGCCGCTGCATGAAGCGGAGAAGCGCGATCCGAAGGGGCTTTACAAGAAGGCCCGGCGCGGCGAATTGAAGAACTTCACCGGTATCGACTCGCCGTACGAGCCGCCGGAGCATCCCGAAATCCATCTACGCACGGCGCTCGTTTCGCCGGAACAAGCTGCCGAGGAAATCCTCTCGAAGTTGCGGGATGCCGGCATGCTTTATGTGCCGGATGATCTGTCCGGATTGTGATCGATGGTCACGAGCCGGTCTTCGCTCTTGTCCGAAGTCGCGCGTATCGCGCGCGAAGCCGGCGCGGCGATCGTAGATGTCTATGCGCGCGAGTTCGATGTCGCGAAAAAGGCCGACAGTTCTCCATTGACGCTCGCTGACATGCGCTCCCACGAGATCATCGTGAAGGCGCTGCATGCGTTGACACCCGACGTGCCGATCCTTTCCGAAGAGGCGAGCGACGTGCCGTTCGAAGTTCGCAGCAAATGGACGCGCTATTGGCTCGTCGATCCGCTCGACGGCACGAAGGAGTTCGTCTCGCGCAACGGCGAGTTCACGGTGAACATCGCGCTCATCGAGCAGCATGCGCCCGTGTTGGGCGTCGTGTTCGTTCCGGTACGCGATACGATCTACATGGCAACGCGCGAGGGCGGAGCAACGCGCCAGGTCGCAAACGAAC
>JAAYXG010000087.1 GCA_012516015.1 Lysobacteraceae bacterium
TAACAATACTCGCGACCCGACCAGTCGCAGCCGCTCGATGCGTGCGGTGCGGGGACTCAGCCGCCGGGGAACGCAGGACGATCTGCCGACGAGGCTCGGCCGCCAAGCGAGACATCGTCGTGGCCGCTCATACGCTCGCACGCCGCCGCGCAACGCTCGCACGCGGCGACACACTCCTGCATGTCGCCCACGCGTTCGCAACTTTCCGCGCAGCGGCGGCACACGCGGCTGCACGCCTCGCACAGCACTTCGTGGTACTCGAACGATGAAAGCATCGCATCGGCCGTCGTGCGGCACACGTCCGCGCAGACGGTCATCGCACGGAAGTGCCCCGGCTCGACGTGCTCGCCCCCTTGTTCGAGGCAATGGTTCATGGCCATCTGGAGGCAGATGCGATGACATGCCTCGCATGCCTCGATGCAGCGGATGAGCTCTGCGGAGTCGCTGTCCGCGTTCATGATCATTTGGTGCTCCATCATCGCCTCCTACTCGTGACGCAGAAGGGGTGGTGCAACGCCCATGCCACCGCACCGTGGAAGGCTGAACGCTTCGCGGCGCGCAGTGACCCCCAATAGACGAGGCGACCCGAGCAACCTGGGTGTTACTTGGGTTAGAGAAGTCTACAAGACGCGCGGAAATTACCGGCGACCGAGGCTCGCGGTCGTGCGGCCGAGCCGTCTTTGCGGTACTTGGGGAACACATGGCACGGACCGGCGCATTCCTGTGAGAGCCGCCGCATCGACCTATGCGTCCCGACACCCACGCTCATTCCCGCGTTCTCGAACGCAACATCGAAGCCCTTCTTGCACGCGAAGAGAGGCTTGCACGTCAGCAGAGTTTTCAAGAGCGGCTCGCGGCCGTCGTGACACGGTTCACCGGCAGCATGAAGTTCGTCTACATCCATCTTGCGATCGTCGGCTTCTGGGTCGCCGTCAACGCCGGGCTCACACCGCTCGAGAAATTCGACCCTACCTTCGTGCTGCTCGCGACGATCGCTTCCGTCGAGGCCATATTTCTGACGTCCTTCGTGCTGGTAACTCAAAACCGCATGCAAGCCGATGCGGATCGGCGCGCCGACCTCGACCTTCAGATCAGCCTGCTGACGGAACATGAGCTCACGCGTCTCGCCGGTCTCGTGCGGGGCATCGCGGAGGCCATCGGCGTCGAGCCGCCAGCCGATCCGGATTTCAAGGAAATCGAGAGTGACGTGCAGCCGGCGCAGGTACTCGACGCGATCGAGAAAGGCAAACGCGAGCACCGGGAAAGCGGATCGGCGACTTGAGCTTGACCGCGGCCGACGACACGTAAAATATGCGTGTCGTAAACAACAACCTCCTCTCTAATCCTCGTATATATGAATCCCCCGGATTCGCTCGAACCCGTGAGCTTGCGCGGCCGGCACGCCGAGCTCGTGCCGCTCACATCGGCCCACCACGACGACTTGATCGAAGCCGCCTCAGACGGTGAGCTTTGGAAACTTTGGTATACCTCCGTGCCTCGGCCCGAGGACATGCGCGCCGAGATCGAGCGCCGTCTCCAATTGCAGCGCAACGGGACGATGCTGCCGTTTACGGTCCTCGATCCCGACGGGAAGGCGGTCGGAATGACGACGTACATGAACATCGAGCTCGCGCATCGCCGCCTAGAGATCGGCTCCACTTGGTATCGCAAGCGCGTTCAGCGTACCGCGCTCAATACCGAATGTAAGCTGTTGTTGCTCCAGTACGCCTTCGAAGAGCTCGGTTGCATCGCAGTGGAGTTTCGCACGCACTTCTTCAATCACCAGAGCCGGCGCGCCATCGAACGGCTCGGCGCCAAGCTCGACGGGATCCTGCGCAATCATCGGCGCTTACCGGATGGGTCGCTGCGCGACACGTGTGTCTACAGCATCATCGACAGCGAGTGGCCCGCGGTGAAGCAGCACCTGAGTCATCGGTTACGCGCCGCCTCGCGCTGAGCGCTCTCGCCGCTAACGCGCCCTCCATCCCCCTACGCACGTTCGGTCGCGGCGCACCCGCACGTCTCGCAAGACAGGCATCGCGTGTGGAATTTGCACGCTCGATTCGCGTGTGACGCATGCCTTTCGATGCGGGAACACCGGATGCAGTCGATTCGCGCGCAACCGTGCAACTTTCGCGGCACGCGCACCGTTGTATCTGCGTTAAGAAAGCTCTGACGAAGCGGCGCACTCGAGCAGGCGCAGCGATGACGATGAGCTTATCGCGATTCTCGAATTGCAACGCAGGAGCACGACATGGCCACGACTGACAGAACCCAAGGCTCATCCGGCAAGACCGGCATCAGTGAGCGCATCAAGCAAGACGGCAGACAGAAGATCGAGAGCACGAAGCGCTCTGCCGCCGAGCAGATCGAGCAGGTCGCGCACGCTCTGTCACGGGCCGGCGAAGAGCTGAACCAGAGTCAGCCGACGCTCGCAAACTACGCCTCGCAGTTCGCTTCGAGTGTGAGCACGTTGGCGACGCGGCTGCGCGACGGCAACCTCGATGAATTGATCGACGAGACGCGCGAGCTTGCGCGCCGCAACCCGACCATGTTCTTGGCGGGCGGCATCGCGCTCGGATTTGCGCTCTCGCGCTTCCTCAAAGCATCGGGCGACGAGGAACGGGGCCGCTATTCGGACACACAGCTCGGCGCCTACGGCACCGAAGATTACTCCACCGGCTCCGCCTACTCGGGAACGGGCAGCGCGGCATACGGCGCGAGCCAGCGCGGACAAGATACGACGATCGACGTCGAGCCCTCCTACACGACGGGCACCTCCGGCGCGCGCAAGCGCGATGACCTCTCGAGCTCGAAATCGAACGGAGGCTGATCATGGCGACCGATTACACGAGCAGGCCCGGTCCACGCGCCGCACCCGAGCAGGAGTCTGCTGCCACTCTCGTGAGCCAATTGGTAAACGACATCACCGCGCTCTTCCGCAACGAGCTCGCGCTCGCGAAGGCGGAATTCTCGAAGGCGGCAACCAACGTCAAGGTGGGCGTCGCCGGCATGGCTGTCGCTGCCGCAGTGCTGCTGGGCGGCGCACTAGCGCTGGTCGCCGCAGCGATCCTCGGGCTGGCGGAAGTCCTCGACCCGTGGCTGGCAGCGCTCGTCGTCGGCGTCGCGCTCGGCGTCATCGGATTCGTGATGCTGCAGTCGGCGAAGAAGAAACTCGAGCCTTCCAATCTCTCCATGGAACGCACGCAGCACTCCTTGCGCAGAGATGCGGAAGTCGTCGCAAGGAGAACTTAGATGTGCGCAATGTCTTCCGACAAAGACAAGGTCGCTCGCGATCCAGCGGCTCTCGAGCGGCAGGCGGATGAGATCCGCGCCAACATGGACCGCACGTTGGGCGCGCTCGAGCGCAAGTTTTCGCCCGAACAATTGATCGATCGCTCGCTCGGCTACTTTCGCGAGCACGGCGGCGAGCTCAGACAGACTCTAGGAGCCACTATGAGAAACAATCCCATCCCGATCGCGCTGACCCTCGCGGGCGTCACTTGGCTCGTTGCATCGAGCTACAACAAGCGACAACCGCCGGGGCAAGATCTGCAATCTCGCTTCGCGCGCTCAGGCGTCGGACAAAAGCTGCAAGCGCGCGCGTCCACCGCGCGCGAGCGCCTGCACTCGGCGGCGGATTCCGCTCGGCAGCGCTTCAGCCGCAGCTCGTCGTCGGAGGAGTTTGGCGACTACGACACCGCATATGACACATCAGCATATTACACATCATATGGAGAGCCGAGCAAGAGCAGCCGATTCTCGAGCACGTTACATTCCGCGAGAGACAAGGCGGGGCTCCGAGCACGTCAGGCGCAGGATCGCCTCTACACGATGCTCGAGGAGCAGCCGCTCGTGCTCGGCGCACTCGCGGTCGCGGTCGGCGCAATGATCGGCACGCTGATTCCGTCCACTCAGTACGAGAATCGCGTGCTCGGACAGGCGCGCGATCGCGCGCTGACGAAAGCGCAGCAACTCGGCGAGCAGCAGTATGAGCACCTGCGCGAGTCGGTGGAATCCCAGACGCAGCAAGCCTCCGGGACCGGCGAGTCGTCGCTGAGCGGCAGGGCGTAGCTCGAAGTCGGCCGGGCAATGTTCCCGACTAGCCCGGCACTTCCTACATCCGTGTAGGTCGGCCGGGCAATGTTCCCGACTAGCCCGGCACTTCCTACATCCGTGTAGGTCGGATTTTGATCCGACGAGAAACGTCGGCAAGCCCGCGCGCGTATCCGCGGGCGTCGCTACAGCCAATGCCAGAGCAGCTTGCTGCTCCACTCCTTCATGCGCTGCCAGAGACCGCGGTCCTTCCAGTCTTCGAGTTCGAGCGGACTCGACGCGTGCTCATCGCGCAGGAAAATCTCTTCCATCTCCGCCCCGAAATCCCGGCTGATGACGATCGCATTGACCTCGTCATTGTGAGCGAAGCTGCGCATATCCAGATTGGCCGATCCCACGATCGATACGACGCCATCGACCACGACGCTCTTTGCGTGCAGCAATGCATCGTTGTGTTCGTAGATTCGCACTCCGCCCTTCAGCAATCGTGAGTACGTCGACTGCGTGGCGAGGAGAATGAAGCCCGAATCGGTGAAACCGGGAGCGATCATGCGAACATCAACGCCTCTTTGAGCCGCGTCGATCATCGCATCGAGCAGCGCCTTGTTCGGTGCGAAGTAGGCATGCGTGATCCAAAGGCGCGCTTGCGCATTCTCGAACGCGGCGAGATAGGTCCCATACAGCGCGCGGTCGCTCGCATCCTCGCTGTCGGTCGAGACGATCGTAACGAGATGCGCTCCCGCTAGCTTCGGCGGCGGGAAATACGCCTCTTCGCAACAGTCGATCGCTCCGCCCGTGCGCCGCCATGTCTCGAAGAACAATGCCTGCAGTTGCGCGACCGCCGGACCTTCGATCTGCACGTGCGTGTCGCGCCAGCCCTCGTCCACACCGCGATCCGGACCCGGCTTGATCGTCGAAGCGCTCGCGTAGGTGCCGCTGACATTGATGCCGCCGGTGAACCCGACTTCGCCGTCGATAACGATGATCTTGCGATGATCTCGATTCTGAATCTTCCAGACGAGCGGCGTCTTAATCGGACTCATAGGCCGATACTCGCGGACCTCGATATCCGCGCGACGCAATCCTTCGAAGAAGACCGGATCGGTCTCCATGCTGCCGATGCTGTCGTACAGCACCCGCACTTCCACGCCTTCGCGGCGCTTGTGCGCGAGCAGCTCCCCGAATTCGCGTCCGAGCTCATCGTCGTCGTAGATGAAGGTTTCGATATGAATATGATGTCGCGCAGCGCTCACCGCCTCGCGTATGGCGGCGAATGTCGCCGGGCCATCGACCAAGGCCGTTACACGATTCCCTGTCGTGAGCGGTTCCGACGAGAAGCGACGCATCGCGTCGATGAGTTGGACGGTACCGGGCTCCGCGCGGCGTTCGGCGAGCGCGGCATCCAATGCTTCGGCCTGAGCGGCAGCTGTAAGCGGCTGGTCAGCGACGATCGGCGGCGGCTCGCGCGAGGTGCTCTCCCGCAGCGAGAGCGCCGCACATCCGGCGACGAGCGCGCTGCAGAGGGCGACGACGATTCGCGTCCCTGGCCTCGCCGCTCGCGCCGCCTGAGTTCGAGTGCACGCCGTCGTGATTCTTCGCACGGTGCCGAAACGATGATCCTGCCGCGAAAGTTCCTGCGATCACGAGAAGCCGACGGCGGACGAGCGCGCGCGATGTGGGGGACCGGAGAGCGCCTGATCGTGGCGGATGTGCTTTTTTTCTTCGCGCCCCCGGCGCCGCGCGAACTATCTTGCCTACGCCCAATCGAGGTACGCGAGCCGAGGTCGGCACTTTCGAGGCCGCCGCCGCAAGAATGTCCTCTAATAAAGCCCGCCGCTCTATCTCCGCCCGCACCGATCTCCTACCATACGCCGCGGCGAGAGCCTTCTCGACGATAACAACAGAAGGGAGCACGATGCGACGACTCATCCCGATTCTGCTACTGATTCCGTTCGCTTCCGCTGCGGCAGCCGAGTCATTCACGCTGAACGAGCAGGAATATTTCGAGCGATATGGCGTCAACGTCATGCTCGGCCAGGACTACTATCCGGAAGGACATCAAGGCGGCCTCAGCATCCTCATGCACGACGAGCGCATCGCATCCAACGGCGATGTCCGTTTGGAGCCGGCGCCCGGTCAATGGTCGCCGATCCCGAAGCCCGGCAAGCGCGAAGTCGATCGAGCGAAGCAGGAAATCTCGGTCCGGCTTGCTTACCCGGATCCGGAGCGCGACCGCAAGGGGTTCAATCCGATCGTCTACCCGGACCTCGAGCTCACGTACACCGTGCGCGCGATTCCCGAGGGCGAATCGATCCGCATCATCGTCGATATGGACGAGCCCGTGCCGCATGAATGGGTCGGCAAAGTCGGCTTCAATCTGGAGCTCTTCCCCGAGCTCCTCTTCGGGCGTTCGTTCCGGCTCGGGCCGACGGAAGCCGTGTTTCCGCGGCAACCGACCGGACCTGGCGAGATCGATCGAGAAGGCACGTATGAGCTGCTTCCGCTTGCACGAGGCAAGCGGCTCGAGATCGCGCCGGAAACGGACCTCTATCATTTGACGATCACGGCGCTTCGCGGCGGCGAGCTCGAGCTCCATGACGGCCGCGGCAACCACAACAACGGCTGGTTCGTCGTGCGCTCGCTCGTTCCCGCCAACAAGACCGCCGGCGCGATCGAATGGCTCATCACGCCGCACGCTTCTGCCGACTGGGTCCGTACGCCTGTCGTACAGGTATCGCAGGTCGGTTATCACCCGGAACAGCCGAAGCAAGTCGTGATCGAGCTCGATTCGCGCGACACGCGTCGCCACAACGTCGTCGTGCAGCGAATCGGTGCGAACGGCAGCGCCGAGACCGTCATCGATCGCAAGCCCGATGAGTGGGGACGCTTCTTGCGTTACCACTACCTGCGGCTCGATTTCTCCGACCTCAGGACCCCCGGGCTGTACGTCGTTCGCTACGGCGATTTGAAGACGCATGTCTTCCGCATCCATTCCGATGTGTTCAAGCGCCATGTATGGCAGCCGACGCTCGAATACTTCCTGCCTGCGCAGATGTGCCACATGCGAGTCAATGAGAAGTACCGCGTCTGGCACGGCGCCTGCCATCTCGACGATGCACGTATGGCTCCAGTCGACCACAATCATTTCGACGGCTATTTGCAAGGGCCGTCGACGCTCACGAAGTATCGGCCCGGTGAGCCGATCGCGGGATTGAACCGCGGCGGTTGGCATGATGCGGGCGACTGGGATTTGCGCGTCGAGTCGCAGGCGGACACGATCCACGGGCTCGCGCTCGCTTGGGAGCTCTTCGAGGTCGACTACGACAATACGAGCATCGACCAAGCGACGCTCGTGACGGAAATCCGTCAGCCCGACGGCAAACCGGACGTCCTGCAGCAGATCGAGCACGGTGTGTTGAGCGTCGTCGGCGGGTATCGAGCGCTCGGCCGACTTTATCGCGGCATCATCGCACCGACGCTGCGTCAATACGTGCTCCTAGGCGACGGCGCGGCCATGACAGACAACGTCGTCTTCGACCCGAGCAAGACGCTCGAAGCGAGCGCACCGCCAGTCGGATTGCCGGGATCGCCCGACGATCGGTGGGTGTTCACGGAGGAGAATCCACGCCGCGAGCTGCAAACCGCGGCGGCGCTCGCGGCGGCGGCGCGCGCATTGAAAGGATACAACGATGAATTGAGCGAAGAGTGCCTGAAAGTTGCCTCGGAGCTGTGGGAACGAACGAAGCCGGACGATCCCGCGCTCGCGATCGGCGCAGCCTCCGAGCTCTTGATCGCGACCAAGGGCGCAAAGTACGCGCGTTTTCTGCGCGATCATCAGAAGCTGATTGCGGAGCGCATCGATCGCGTCGGCTGGATGGTCGGGCGCACAGTGCCCCTCGTGAACGACCGCACGTATACGAAAACATTGAGCGATGCGGTGCGTGCGTACCGACAGAAAGTCGATGCGCTCGCGAAGGAAACGCCCTATGGCGTTCCCTACAAGCCGAACGTTTGGGGCGCGGGTTGGTCCATCCAACAGTTCGGCGTCGATCAATGGATGCTGCATTTGTCGTTCCCGGACATATTCCCGCGAACGTACGCGCTGCAGGCACTGAGCTTCATCTTCGGCGTGCACCCCGGCTCGAACACCGCATCGTTCGTCTCGGGCGTCGGCGCGAAGTCGCTCACGACCGCCTATGGCTTCAACCGCGCGGATTGGTCGCACATTCCGGGCGGCAGCGCTTCCGGTACGGCGCTCATCCGCCCCGACTTCCCCGAGCTCAAACACTGGCCGTTCTTCTGGCAGCAGACAGAGTATGTCCTCGGCCGCGGCACGACCGACTACTTGCTGCTCGTGCTGGCAGCGGACTGGGTGCTGAACCGGGAGTGATGATCGAGTGTGACGGGCAAGAGGGGCCCGCGGCTCGGGA
>JAAYXG010000830.1 GCA_012516015.1 Lysobacteraceae bacterium
CAATCAAGTTACCAACGAAGCGCTGTTCGGCATTCGCGACCAGACCGGCGGGCCGCGTGCGCAGTACGCGCTCCAGTATCTGCAGGACCATGGTTTCGCCGTGGACGATTCTGCGCTGTTCACGCTCATGGCGATGATCGAGCACCCGGGCACGTTCACGGATGCGAACGGCACATGGACGGGCGGCGAGGGGAACTACGACGGCACGAACGCGCAGCACGTGGCGTTCGCGAGCCGCTATGACCTGCTGCCGAATGCGGACGATCCGGAGTACGTGTTCGCCGTCTCGCGCCCCGTCAACAACAAGGAGGCGAACATCTACGGCTGGGAATTCGCGGGACAATGCTTCTTCGGCGACACGGGGTTCGGCCTGCTCGCGAATTATACGATCGTGGAGGGCGACGTCGGCTACAACAACGAGAGCGATCCCAGCGAGAATCAGTTCGCATTGCTAGGGCTCAGCGACTCGGCGAACCTCGTGCTCATGTACGAGAACTTCGGCTTCAGCGTTCGCCTCGCCTACAACTGGCGCGACGAGTTCCTGTCGAACATCAACGTGGGCGCCTCGCGCAATCCGATCTATGTCGAGGAGTACGAGCAGGTGGATCTGAGTGTCGGCTACGACGTCAACGACAACCTGTCGCTCTCCTTCGAGGGACTGAACCTGACCGAAGAGGATGTTCGATGGCATGGGCGATCGAAGAAGCAGATGTGGTTTCTCGAAGACCAGGGGGCACGCTATAGCCTCGGCGCGCGCTACAAGTTCTGAATGACGCTTGCGCCCGAGCCGGCGGCGGCTGACGGACAAGTGCGTCGGGGGACCGCCTGTCCGTCGATCGTCGGCCGCTTCTCATAGGAGCGACCCGCTCACAGCGGAGATGAACATGCCCACACACGATCGTGTCTCTCAAATCGGCTGTGTTCTGCTTGCGCTCATGACCGCAACGCTCGGCGTCATGTCGATCGTCACGGGCGACTTCGCCTATACGTGGCAGCCCGTTCCCGAAGGACTTCCTTTGCGAGCGACCGCCGCGAGAATCGTCGGCATCGTACTGGTCGGTGCGAGCGTGGCCTTCTTGATCCCACGGGCCGCGCGACGCGGTCGCATGGCCATGACTATCCTCTTCGCGGCGTGGCTTGCGGTTCTGCACGTTCCGCGTCTTCTCACCGGCGTGAACTGGTTGGGCACCTGCGAGTTCTTGCTGCCGTTCGGCGCATGTCTCGCATTGATCGGCGCGACGAAGTTGGACGAGGATCCAAGTATTCGAGGCCGAGGACCGAGCGGAGATTCGCTCGTGCTGGCGGGGCGCATCTGCTTCGGTGTCGGTCTGATCGGATGCGGCGCATCGCACTTCGTCTATGCGGAGTTCGCGGCGCAGATGATCCCGGCGTGGTTTCCGCAACGCTTGTTATTTACCTATCTCACGGGTGCCGGGCACGTTGCGGCGGGATTGAGCTTGCTGACCGGCGTGCTGCTGCGGCTTTCGACGGCGCTGCTCTGTTTCATGTTCGCGTGCTTCGTCTTGCTCTTGCACGTGCCTCGGGTGCTGAACGATCCGACCAGCCGTCACGAGTGGACGATGTTGTTCGTCGCGTCGCTGTTCAACGGGGCCGCGTGGCTAGTGGCTGCCGTCGCGCGTTCGCCCGCGATTGCGCGGCGCGCGCAAGCACGCGTTCGAAAAGGCGCGCCGGCGACCGTGAGTTCTGCCGCCGCCGACGGGCTGTAGGCTCTGGCCTGCAGTAGGGTGGACTCACGCCGTGCGGGCAAGCAGTGCTCGCAGTCTTGCCAGCATCGGTGCGACGACGGGGACCGTGAGCATCGTGCTCGCGACAGCCATCAAGAGCAGCGCCGTGAATGTTTCGCTCGTGATGATGTGCTTATCGAGCAGTACGTTCGCGAAGATGATCATGATGAGCGCCTTCGTCTGCAGGAGCCAGCCGATGAGCGAGGCTTCGCCGGCTTCCCACTTCAGGATGCGGCCGGCGAGATGCGTGCCGAGCAGTTTGCCCGCAACCGATGCGACCAGCAGCAAGCCAGCGGCGATGAAGACGGCTTCGCCGCCCATCGTCCAGTTCGTGCGCAATCCCGTGCTCAAGAAGAATACCGGCATCACGACGAGCAGTACGTGATGGCGGAGCTGATCCATCTGCCGCTGATTGAACCAGTGGCTGTCCATGATCGCGCCGGACAAGAACGCGCCGACCATGAAGTGCAGGCCGCACCAGTCGGCACCGAGACCGCAGAGGGCGAGCCAGATCAGCCCGGCGTACCAGCGATCCTCCTCGGGGATTCTTCTCATCAAGATGCGGAAGAGATACGCCGCAAGCGCAAACGCGACGAGAAAGCCTGCCTGTCGACCGATGCGTGTCCAGTCCATCAGGATGAGCGCGAGCACGCCCCAAATCGCAATGTCGTCCAGGCTCGCGTAGCGCAAGATGCGCTGCCCGATCGGTTGGCGAAGGATCGCGAGCTTCTCCATGAAGAGAATCAGAATCGGCAATGCTGTCACTGCGCACGCCATGCCGACGCCGAGCACGAACTGCCACGGTACCGCCGCTTCGCCCATCCAACCCGGCTGTGCGACGAGGATGAGCGCGGCCGTACATCCCATGGCGAGCGGCGAGCCAAGTGCGAGGCCTGCGGTGATCGCGGTTTCTTTTCGATGCTTCCATGCCGCACTGAGGTCGAGCTCGATGCCGGCGATCCAGACGAAGATCATCACCGCCCACCACGCGATGCCGTTGAGCGACTGCACGACGTCTTCTGTGAAGACGAACCGATAGTACTCGGGGAATATCGCGCCCAGCACGCCGGGTCCCAGTACGATTCCCGCGATGATCTGCACGACGACGAGCGGTGCGTAATACTCGGTCTTGCCGAGTCTCCATACGAGGTACGGAATCGCGAAGATGATGAGCATCGCGATCAGGAAGATTTCTGTCGTGCTCATGACATGCCAGTGATTCTGGATCTCGAATGCACCCGTCGTGCGCGGATGTCGATCGTTAGATTCCTACTGC
>JAAYXG010000831.1 GCA_012516015.1 Lysobacteraceae bacterium
GCAGATCGATGGAGTGAAGACCCGCGGCGGCAAGTTGCATAGACTGGCGCACCCAGACATCGAGTACGTCGCGGTGCCGGGTAAACCGTCTGCGGTGAAGATTCAGGAGCAATCCTTGTCTCGGACGCCTCAGTCGGTCATCGTACCGCCCTACAGCATGAGCATCTACTCGCTGCGGGTGGTGCGCTAGCCGCGATCGGAATCGGGGGAAGATGAGCGAATGCCGAGCGCATCGGATCGGGATACGAACGCGACGTGAGAAAGGCCTGGCTTGCCATCGTTGCGCTCCATTTATGTCTCAGCGCCGCGGCTGCACAGACATGGACGCCCGATAACGGGAACGGCACGTTCACGAACCCCATCTTCTACGAAGAGCTCTCCGACCCGGACATGATCCGGGTCGGAGACGACTTCTATCTCACGGGCACGACGATGCATTCGATGCCCGGACTTCCGGTGCTGCGCTCGAAGGACTTGGTGAACTGGGAGTTCGTCTCGTATGCCGCCGAGAAGCTCGATCTGGGGCCCGAGTTCCGTCTCGAGAACGGACAGAACATCTACGGACAAGGATTCTGGGCGCCTTCGTTTCGCTATCACGAGGGCACGTTCTACATTTTCAGCAACGTCAACAAACACACGACGCAGGTTTTCAGCGCCACGAATCCTGCGGGGCCTTGGCGCCACGGTGCGATGCGCCGTTCGCTGCACGACCTATCCGTGCTCTTCGATGACGACGGCAAGAAGTATGTCGTCTGGGGCTATCGATCGATTCAGTTCGCGGAGCTGAACGACGATCTCACCGACATCGTGCCGGGCACGCAGCGCGAGATCATTCCGGAAAGCGCCGGGATGGGCGAGGGGCTGCATTTCTACAAGGTCGACGGCAAATACTTCATCATCAGCGCGTGGTACGACCAGCGCATGCGCATGCCGGCCGCGCGAGCGGACCGGCCGGAAGGTCCGTACGAGGTCAACCAAGCGATCAGCATCGATGAGGATTTCGGGCTCGCGCAAGGCTATCGCTTGGCCGATATGCGAGGAACGAAGCCGCCTTACGACATCAGGCCGGGCGATCCGCACGCAACGGGCAAGCTCTCGTTGCATCAAGGCGGCATCATTCAAACGCCGCTCGGAGAGTGGTGGGGCTACTCGATGATCGATTACAACTCGGTGGGACGCTTGACGGCGCTTTCGCCGATTACGTGGCACGAGGGGTGGCCCTATTTCGGATTGCCGGGCAATTTGACGCGCACGCCGCGTACGTGGGTGAAACCGAAAACGCGCGAGCCTCAGCCGATCAAAGTCCCGTACGTACGCGACGACGATTTCTCGGGACCGTCGCTCCAGCCAATCTGGCAGTGGAATCACGTGCCGGTGCAGGATGCCTGGTCGCTGGAGGAGCGGCGGGGATATTTGCGCTTGCACGCGTTGCCGGCGACGAGCCTTTGGGATGCGCGCAATACGCTCACGCAACGCTCCATCGGCCCAATTTCGTCGCCGAGCGTCGTGCTCGACATCTCATCGATGAAGGCGGGCGACGTCGCGGGGCTCGCGCTGTTCAACAGACCCTACGCGTGGATCGGCGTCGAACGGCACGACGGCAAGGCAACGTTGGTGCAGTTCGACGAGCAAACGAATCGGCGCGCGCTCGCGGATTTCGACGGCACGCGCGTCTGGCTGCGTGCCGACTGCGACTTCCTAAGAGAGAAAGCCCGCTTCTCGTATTCGACCGACGGGAAGGATTTCGTCGAGTTCGGTGAGCCGATGACGATGGTGTTCCAGCTCGCGACGTTCCAAGGCGTCCGCTACGCGCTCTTCAATTACAACACGAGGGGCGTGCGCGGCGGCGCCGCAGATTTCGATGCGTTCGCAGTCGAGCAGCCTCATCCGCGCGGATTGATGCGTCCGATTCCGTATGGCGAGCGGATTCGACTCGCGGCGATGAGCAAGCAATATGGGCTCGCCGCGAACCCGCGTGGGATCGCGGCCGGGGAGCCTGCCATTTTCGAGGTCATCGACATGACGCTCGGCCGCGCGGCATTCAAATCCGAGCACGGGTACTTGGCCGTCGCCGAGAACGGAGAGGCCGAGATCGTGGCGGCACCGAGCGGCGATGCGACAACCTTCCAATGGATCGAGACGCCCACGGGCGAGCTCGTGTTGATGTCGCTGCGCACGCATCGTTTCCTGCGCATCGACCCCAAGACGCGACGTATCGTGGCGGATAGTCGGACGCCGTTACCAGATAATAGCGACGGTGCGCGCCTCATGTGGTCGCGCGCGGAATAGACTCGAGTCTCGAGAAGAACAAGACGGGGGGAACGATGGCCGATTCGATCAACATCAATCGCCGCGAGCTGATCGCGGGCGCGGGCGCGCTGGCGCTCGCAACGAACAGCGCGCTGCTGCACGCAGCTTCGAGCGATGCCTTTGCGCCCAAGCCGCTTTCGCTCTGGTATCGACAGCCTGCGGATGAATGGGTGCAGGCGCTGCCGGTCGGCAACGGGCGCATCGGCGCGATGGTGTTCGGCGGCGTCGCGCTCGAGCGCCTTCAGCTCAACGAAGATACGTTCTTCTCGGGCGGCCCTTACAACCCCGTCAATCCCGATGCGAAGGCGGCCCTACCCGAAGTGCGTCGCCTCATTTTCGAAGGCAAGTTCGCCGAGGCGCAGGAGCTCGCGAATGCTCGTGTGATGGCGAAGCCGATCAAGCAGATGTCGTACCAGCCGATCGGCGATGTGCTCGTGAACATGTTCGGCTTGGAGAACGTGAGCGACTACGCGCGCGAATTGGATCTCGAATCCGCCGTCACGCGCACCTGGTTCACTTCGGAGAGAACGCGCTACGTACGCGAAGTCTTCGCCTCCGCTCCGGATCAGTTGATCGTCATGCGTTTGGGTGCCGACCGAGGAGGGCGCATTCATGCGGCGCTCTCGCTGACTTCGCCGCAAGCGGCGACGACACGCGTGGAAGGCGACGATGTGCTCGTGATGTCCGGTGTCGGACCGAGCGAACACGGCATCGAGGGGCGGATGCGCTTCGAGGTACGACTCAAAATCGCACAACGCGGGGGGTCGCGTTCGGCGGGTGAAGCCGGCATCAACATCGTGGGTGCGGATGAGGTGGTCGCTTACATCGCGATCGCGACGAACTACCGCCGCTTCGATGACCTATCGGCGGATCCCGCCGAGATCACACGCAAGCACATCGCTGTCGTGAGCGACTATGAGACCGCGAAGCGCCGGCACGTTGCCGACTACGCGCAACTCTTTCGCCGTGTATCGCTCGATCTCGGCGGCACGGAAGCGGCCTCGACACCGACGGACGAGCGCATACGGCACTCCGGCTCGCGAATCGATCCCGCGCTCGCCGCTCTGTACTTTCAGTACGGCCGATATCTGCTCATCGCGAGCTCGCGCCCGGGCGCGCAGCCTGCGAACCTGCAAGGCATCTGGAACGAACGGCCGCGTCCGCCCTGGGAAAGCAAGTGGACGATCAACATCAACACCGAGATGAATTATTGGCTCACGGATGTCGCTGCACTCGGCGAGTGCATCGAGCCGCTCCTCAGAATGACACGCGAGCTCGCTGAGACCGGTGCCGTCGTTGCCCGTGAGATGTATGGGGCCCGCGGTTGGGTCGTGCACCACAACACGGATGTCTGGCGCGCCGCCGCGCCGATCGATGGCGCGCAATGGGGATTGTGGCCGCTCGGCGGCGTGTGGCTGCTCCAGAACCTTTGGGATCATTGGGAGTTCACGCGCGAGCCTGCCTTCTTGCGCGAGATCTACCCCTTGATGAAGGGCGCTGCGGAATTCTTCTTCGATACGTTGGTCGAGCATCCGACGGATGGATCGCTCGTCACCGTTCCGTCGAACTCGCCCGAGAACGTGCATCCGTACGGCAGCTCGCTGTGCGCCGGTCCCGCCATGGATCGACAGCTCTTGCGCGATTTGTTCGATCGCTGCGTGATTGCAGCGACGGAGCTGAACGTCGACTCGGAGTTCCGCGCGCAATGCCGCGCGACGCGTGCACGTTTGGCCCCCGACCGCATCGGCAAAGCGGGGCAGTTACAAGAATGGCTCGAGGATTGGGACCTCGAGGTGCCGGAGATCCGCCATCGTCACATTTCGCACCTCTATGCGTTGCACCCATCCGATCAGATCACGGTGGAAGACACACCGGAGCTTGCCGCTGCTGCGCGCCGCTCCATGGAGATTCGCGGAGACGAGGCGACGGGTTGGGGAATCGGCTGGCGCATCAATGTGTGGGCCCGGCTCGCGCAGGGCGATCGCGCGCATGCGATCCTGCAGATGCTGCTGTCGCCGGAGCGTACGTATCCGAACATGTTCGATGCGCACCCGCCGTTTCAGATCGACGGCAACTTCGGCGGGGCCGCCGGGATAGCGGAGATGCTCTTGCAATCGCACCGCGAGCGGATCCATCTGCTTCCGGCGCTCCCGAGAGCCTGGTCGCGCGGATCGGTGACCGGCTTGCGCGCGCGAGGCGGCTATACGATAGACATGCGTTGGTCGGACGGCATGCTCGAGCACGCGGTCGTCGCAAGCGCGCTCGGGCGCCCGGCGACGGTCGTGTATCGAGGGCAGCGCCTGGATCTGCGCTTGAAAGCCGGTGCGAAACAACGCATCGCGTGGAGCGACGGCAAGCTGCGCTGAGCGGGCCGCTACGCCCGTTTGCGGCTCGACTTCTTCAAGCTCTCGTGATGGCCGAGCGCCGTTGACACCGATTGCGCGGCCCGCTCCAGGTATTTGCGGGCGGCATCGAGACCTACCTTCTGCGAGCCGTCGAGAAGCTCCAGAAATGGGACGGTCAGCGCGGCCATGAGGTTGCCGTAGAAGCCGAAGATTGGATAACTGATGTCGGTCACTCCGTGCGTGATCGGGCTCGCGCACTGCTCGTAGCCCCGCGCACGGACCCGAGCCAACTGTTGGTCGAGCTCGGTGCGGTTGATGCGCGTGCGCAGGAGCCGCTCCGCCAGCTGCAGCATTCTGTCCCGTTGCTGATCGTCGGAAAAGGCGAGGATCACACGGCCGGAGCAGCTGCGAGCTAAGTTGACGGACGCACCCACGCGGACCATGAACCCGCGCATGTCCGGATTCTCTTGGCGATACACGACGAGGCCTTCGCCGCCGTTTGGCACGACTAGGTGGCACGACTGCTTGATCTGGTTGACCAGGAGCTGCATCGCCGGCGCTGCGGTGCGCGTGAGGTCCTGAGCGGGGGTCGCTCTCAAGGCGAGCTCGAGAAACTTATAGGCGACCGTATATCGGTCGGTCTCGGGAGACTTTTGCAGTAGCCCCCGGCTTTCCATGGCGATCACGATCCTGAATAGCTCGCCCATGGAACGGCCGAGACGGGTCGCAATCTCGTTCATCGTCGCTCCCCCCGGCGTGCTCGCCAACAGCTCGATGACGTCGAATGTCTTGTCCAGTGCCGGGACGGCGTACTTGCCCTTCAGAGTCGTCGTTCCGCCTCGATCGACGGCAGTTCTTTTTCGCTTGCTTGCTTGTGCCATTGAGAGTCGTGGGGCTATCTGAAATAGTGTATCGATTCTTGCTCCTTATAGTATGTCGAGATCTGGGAATCGGCGAGGGTCCGGAGAGCGGGTGGCTGCGCAGCGTCGCCTCCACGTCACCGTCGAGGCTCAAGCGGCGCTCGACGCGCAGTACTGCCGCAGGACTTCTTCATGGGTTGGCGCGGCGTCGGCGAACCCATTCATCGCTTGACGCAGCAACGCGAGCTTTTGACCGATCTCGGCATGAGGTCGGCTACTCACCAGCGGGTCGATCGTCCGCGGAATCACATTGTGGCCGAGCATGACGGCGACCCAGCTCGCGTTCGGAAAGAGCTCCCCTTCGAAGCGGAGAAAGCGTCCGCCTTCGGAGAACAACGCGAGCCGGCGCTTTAACGTGTCCGGGATGACCATGTTCCGGCAGTGGCGCCAGAAGGGTTCGTCGCGTCCGTTCGCGTAATAGTGAAGAACGAGAAGGTCCCTGACCTGCTCGAAGTCCTTCTGCATCCAAAGGTTGTATTCGTCGCGCATCACGGGTGCGATCGAGGCGTCGGGGAACAGCGCGATGAAGCGGCTGATTCCTTGGCGGATGAGATAGAGCGATGTCGATTCCAGCGGCTCGAGGAAGCCCGCGGAAAGGCCGATCGCAACGCAGTTCTTCTCCCAGAATGTCCGCCGATGGCCGGTTGCGAATCGAATGAGCCGCGGCGATCCGATGACTTCGCCGTCCAGCCCATCGAGCAGCATCGCGGTGGCTTCGTCCTCGTTCATGAAGTCGCTGCAATAGATGTGTCCGTTGCCTGTGCGCTGTTGCGTCGGAATGCGCCATTGCCACCCGGCCGTTCGCGCTGTCGATCGCGTATACGGAAGCAGCGGTCCCGCATGCCGACAGGCGACTGCGAGTGCTCGATCGCACGGCAACCAATGGCGCCAATCGACCCAGGGCACTTCGAGCGCTTGATGCAAGAGCAGCGATCTGAATCCGGTACAGTCGAAGAAGAAATCGCCCGAGATCGTGGGGCCGTTTTGCAATTGCACGCCTGTGATGTGTCCCGTCTCGGGTGCGCGCAGCACGTTGCAGACCTTGCCTTCGACGCGTCGCACGCCGCGCTGTTCGGCGTAGCCGCGCAGATAGCGTCCATAGAGCGCGGCGTCGAAATGATAGGCATAGCGCAGAAACGAAGCGGGTGCTCCCGCGACTCGCATGTCGGGAAACGCGAACTTGTTCCGCTTCGCGACGATTTCGGTGAGGCAATACTCACCGATCCAGTGCGGATGCCCATGGGCGCGGCAGTGCAGCCAGTACTGATGGAAGTCGAGCCCGTCGATGTCGATGCCGTGGAAACCGAACGGATGGAAGAAGCGCGATCCGTCGCCCGACCAGTCCACGAACTCGATGCCCAGCTTGAAGGTCGCCTGGGTTGCGCGCATCAAGTCCGCCTCGACCAGCCCAAGGAAGAGGTTGAATTGCAGCATGTCGGGAATGGTCGCTTCCCCGACGCCGACGATGCCGATCTCGTCGGACTCGACGAGCGTGAGAGATACGTCGGTCGATTGGAGGACCTTCGACAGCGCGGCGGCGGTCATCCATCCGGCTGCGCCGCCGCCGACAATCACAATTCGCTTCAATCTTTCCTGCATGGTGGTTCTGGTCTGTGGAAGCAGGAAGAACTGGTAAAGGAGAGGTCAGGCAGCCATCCGTGGCGCCTCGAGCAGCGAAGGTTCGCCCCGCGCGAGCGAGGCGAACCTTGCAGCGGATGCGATCAGAAGCTGGTTCGCAGTCCCAGCGTAATGAGGCGTCCGACCGGGTTGGCAGCGAAGTTGTCGTAACCCCATGCGCCGCCCATGAATCCGCCCTGGTTGCCGTTGAAGAACGGAGGATCCTTGTCGGCGATGTTGCGGATGTCAAGCGACAGGGTGACGTTCTCGAACGTGCCTCCCAACGACAGCTTCTGCGATAGATGCAGATCGAACGTGTTCGTTGCATCGACAGTGTCGCCGCCGCCGTTCGGGTTGCCGTTGGCATCCCGGGTGAGCGGACGGACGGTGCTTCCGCCCCAGTTCTTGTAGTCGCCGATGTGGTTCCAGAAGAGGTCGGCCGAGAAATCACCCAAGTCGAACCCGAAGTAGGCGCGAGTCTTGAGTTGGATCGATGAGAACACGCCGTTGAAGCCGGAGGTGTTCAGCACCGAGAACTTCGGGTTCGGTCCGAAGTTCTGGTCGAACTCCGTGAAGTAGGTTCCGCTCGCACCCAAACGAGCCTGTATCCGATCGCCGATGTCGAAGCGATAGTCGAACTGCGCGTCGAATCCTTCGATCGACAGGTTCAGCCAGTTGCGGGTGCTCTGATCGATCAAGTAGTACACGGTCGGAGGAATCGAGCCGCCGATCGTTGCGCCATTGGCCACGTTTGCAAACTCGAGTATTTGCGCCTGAGTGCATCCCGTGGGACAGATCGTGAGCAGGTCGGAACCGGCCGCGGTGATCGAAGCCGGGGAGGGCGAATTGACGCCTCCGATGAAGTCGTTGTGGAAGAACGTAACCGAAGCAATGAAGCCTGGCAGCCACGTGGGTGCGAAGTCGGCGCCGATCGAATAGCTCTCGCCGAATTGGGGCCCCATTTGGGAGTAGCCGCCGCCGAGCTGACGTCGCATTGCCTCGCCGCTTTGCGCGATCGTGCAAACGGCGGAGCTTGGCGTGCACGGATTGGAGGTGTTCGCCTCCACTGCGCCCGGCACTTGCACGACTTCAGGATAGTGCGCGACGGGAACGTTGAGAGAACCCGTGGGCGTCACGCTGCCGGATGCATAGAGGTACCCTTGCGACGGATCGCCCATGACGGCGATCGGCGGCGCCACGAACGACTCGGCGTAGTTCGCGCGAAGACGCAAGCCCTCCATCAGATCCCAGTTCATGCCGTACTTGGGATTGGTCGTGTCGCCGAGATCGGAGAAATCGTCGTAGCGCAGAGCGACCGTGAAGTCGATCTGGTGCATCAGCGGAATGTCCATATCGGGCGAGACGACCGGCACGATCGTCTCGGCGAACGCCGACACGATCTCGCGATCGTAGTTGAACACGCGGTAACCCGAGCCCGTCGTCGTGAAGCCCGTGTTGTTCGGGGCGCTCAGCTTCTGCTGCTGCTCCAGCCACATGTGCTCCGCACCGACGGCGATCCGTACCGGGCCGGCCGGTAGATCGAACAACGAGCCTTGCAGAACGATCCGTGCCTGGTTGAACGTGTTGTAGTTGTTGTTCTGCGTGTTGTTCGTATAGAGCGAATCCAGCACGAGCGGGTTGGTGCGGTTTGCAGGTCCGGCGTTCCAGACATCGAGTGCGTTCTCGGTCGTGAGCGGGAGCTGCAGCACGACGACGTTCTGGCCGGGGATGCTCGAGGCCGTCGTGTTGCCGCTCGACTGAGTGGTCCCGTTGAGCGCCAGCGTAGCGCAGGCGGTACAGAACTGGTTGAACCCGTCGAGCGAGGAGCGATTCCAGCCGAAGGAGTCGGCGAAGGTCAGCGACCAGTTGTCGTTGATGTCGTAGTCGACGACGAGATTGCCGTAGATGACGTCTTGCTGAGACTCGGTGTAGCCGTACTTCCCGTCGTCTCGCAACGCGAGCCAACTGATGATGCCCTCGTTCGCGTTCGGTGCACCGGCGGGCGCCGTGAAGAACGGGTTCTGCTGTCCCGGTGCCCCGGCGCCTGCGCCGAAGACCGTCGCGTTGTTGAGCTGACCCGGTCCGGACTTGCTGTTCGTCTTATTGCGGTTGTAGACGAGCGATGCGGATACGGAAAGGTCCGACGTGAAGTCGTTGACGACTCTGATCACGCCGTTGAGTCGATGCTGCTCCGGAATGAAGGAGTTGTAGATCGACGTGTTACATACGCCGTACTGACCGGCATTGTTGGGCACGGGGTCGATCGAGTCGGGCGACAGGAAGACGAGACCGCCGCCCGGCGCTTCCCCGCTGGTCACGCCCGTGACGCGCATCGTCGCGGGGTTGCAAGTAAAGCCGTTCGTGTTCGAGCCGCCCTGCGGGCGATAGTCGCCCCGGCTGGCCCAATCGCGATCCTTCACGAACAGCTGGGACTGCTCGCTGTACTGCGTGGCGACGTAGACGCCGCCGGTGTCCCAAGTCGTGCCCCAGATGCCGTTCAGATCGAAGGTGTTATAGCTATCGGCGAAGCCGTATGCGGAGTTCACCTCCGCACCGTCGAATGTGCGGCGTGTGACGAAGTTGACCACGCCTGCCACGGCGTCGGAGCCGTAGACGGACGATGCACCGTCCGCTAGCACGTCCACGCGCTGCAGGGCAGACGTCGGAATGATGTTCGGATCGGTCTGATTGAACTGCGCGCCGCCGCCGGGCATGCGCATGCCGTCGATGAGCACCAGCGTCGTGTTCGACGAAGAGCCGCCGAGCTGGTGAATCTGCGGCGAGTAGAAGGACCATAGGTTCTCGCCCTGTGCGAGCGTTCCGTTGGTGCTGAGCGCCGGAATCGTATTGACCAGCGCGGAAAGATTGATGGCTTGTGCCTTCTCGAGGTCGACGACACCTACCGAAACCAGATTGGATCCGACCGGTGCGGCGCCTTTGATGCTGGTGCCGGTGACGACGATCTCTTCGACGGTTCGATCGGCGCCGCTCTGACTCTCAGGCGTGTTCGCCGGCTCGCTGCTTTGAGCCAATGCAGCGCCGCTTGCGAGCGATGTCGCGGTGAGAACCGCACGTGAGATCCCCCTAAAGCGCTTTCTATCCTTTGTCATCGTATCCCCCTTGCTGTTGTGGTCAACTTTTTTGAACGTTTCTTTGGCTGCTCGCGCAAAGCGACTTGCCTAGCGGAGCTTTGAAAGCGTGCGTTGGTGTGGCGTGGCCGCACCTGGCTTCAAGTCGAGGCGGACGCGCGTGAACGGTATCCGCTGCCGTGTAGCCGACGCATGCCCGGCAGCCCTGACTGCCGGTATCCCAATAAGATTACGAATCCGATAAAAGTATTACGAATCCGACTCTAGAGATCTGGTTTCGTAAACGCAATATCAGTCTCAAATATGAAATCATACGAATGTGGATATCAGAGCCCCGGATTGGCGGGGTTCCCGGGGCGAGGCGGCGATCGGCAATGGCCGGCGGTCGGGACGCAGGGCTAGTCGGTTAGGGAGGAGAGGCGCAACCAGGCGGTTCCGGCAGTAAGAAGTCCGGCCAGCTCTTCGTTGCGGCCAGGTGTATCCTTCGCGGAATGCGGCCGCCATATTCCAAATCGTTTCGTTCCGGCCGCTCCGAGAGAACCGATGGCGCTTGATTACTTCCAACCTTTCCACGCGAGCAAGCCTCGCTCCAAGCACGACACCATCGCGCGCACACTCGGTCAGGAGATATTGACGGGGGTCCATGCGCCCGGCGCAAATCTGCCGCCGGAAGCCGAGCTTCTGAAGCGCTTCGGAGCTTCGCGTACCGTGCTGCGCGAGGCGATGAAGACATTGGCGGCCAAAGGCTTGGTCGTCCTCAAGACGCGTGTCGGCACACGCGTCCTCAACTCTTCCAATTGGAATTTCTTCGACGCCGAGCTGCTCGCCTGGTATGCGGAGATGGGCGTGGATGCGCAGCTGCGTCGCTCTCTCACGGAGATTCGCCGCGCAGTAGAGCCTGCGGCAGCGGCGCTAGCCGCGGAACGGCGGTCGCGCGCGGAGATCGCGCATCTGCGCGATTGCGTGCGGCGCATGGCGCGATCGGGAGGCGCAGGCGAGGATTTCGCCAAAGCGGATCTCGAGTTCCATCTCATGATCGGCGTGGCTTCGGGTAATCCGCTGATGCGCTCGTTGGCAGCCGTCATCGAGGCGGCGCTGGTGGCCTCCTTTCAGCAGAATCTGCCGCTCGCCGGAGACGATCTGAGGGAAACGGCTGCGTCGCACGATGCCATCGTCGATGGCATCGAGGCCAAGGATCCGGCGGCGGCCAGCGCCGCGATGCTGCGCGTGATCGATCTCGGTCAAATTCGCATCGTCGATCGAATGCGCGCTCGGGGGGAGTCGGCGTCCCGGGGCACAAAGTCCAAAGCTGCCGGGGGTTCGCGCCAAACGGGCAAACGCCGCGGGAAGCGCTGATACGGCTCGATCGGCGCGCTGCGCCTTTCAGCACTCGACGACGGCTTTGATGACTCGAGATTCCGGCTTGATCCAGTCCGCGAGCTTTGCGGGCAGCTCGGCGAGCGGCGCACTGTGTGTGCGCAGGTGCGCAACGGGTATCTTCCCGGCCCTGATGCACTCGATCACGAATTCGAAATCTCCCGCGGTCGCATTACGGCTCGCAAGCAGCCTCGCTTCACGCTTGTGAAACTCGGGATCCGAAAACGTGATGTCGGCATTCACGACCGACACGAGCACGTACGTGCCGCCGTGCGCGATATAGCTGAATCCCCGTTGCATCGCTTCGGGGTTACCGGTGGCATCGAATACGACGTCGAACATGTTGCCGTCGGTGGTCGCCAGAAGGCGTGCATCCATATCCGCGTCGACCCGGAATGCGCGTTCGATTCCGAGCTGGTCTCTGCACAACGACAGCCGCTCCGAACGTATGTCGACGACGGTCACCGAAGCGCCGCGTAGCTTGGAGAACAGTGCGCAGGCGATGCCGATCGGTCCGCTGCCGCAAACGAGAACGTGCTGATCCGCCGTGACGTCGCCGCGCGAAACGGCGTGGGCTCCGATCGCGAGAAACTCGACCATCGCGGCCTCATCGAGCGTGATGCCGTGAGCGGAGAACACGAAGCGCTCCGGTAGGCAAAGGTACTGCACGAGCGCGCCGTCGCGATGCACGCCGAGCACCTCGAGAGCTTGGCAACAATTCGGTTTGTGCTTGCGGCACGCATTGCACTTACCGCACGAGAGATACGGCACGACATACACCGGATCTCCGGGCCGGAGCTTCGAGCCCGCGGGTGCCGCGGCGACTTCACCGGATACTTCATGGCCCATCACGCGCGGGTACGTCAGGTACGGCTGGACTCCGCGGAAAATGTGCATATCCGTGCCGCACATCCCCACCCGGCGCACACGAATCAACACCTCACCCGGCGCAGGCGTGGGTACCGGCCGCTGCTCGATGAGCAATGTGCCCGGACGCGGGCACACGACGACATTCATCAAGGGGCGGCTCATTCAGGGCTTCGCAAGGGCAATAAGGCTGTTAGGCTCGTCTGACTAGGCGTTCGGGCTTGCAGCCGGTGCCGCCGGCTTGCCGGGCGATAACAAGTGTGTCGTTGCGGGTGTGAAACCGGGTACGCAGGCATTATCATAGGCGAAACAGAAAAAGCATATATGAAAATCAGGGCCAGAGCCAGTTCGGTTGGAGTTGCAGGCGCTGGCGTGTCGTCGAAGCGAAGACCGAGGGGGA
>JAAYXG010000832.1 GCA_012516015.1 Lysobacteraceae bacterium
AACGCATCTCGCCATCATTCGCGAAGTAGACAAGCAAGGCTCGCTCACGGCCGCGGCGAAGGCGCTTTGCACGACACAGTCGGCGCTGAGTCACGCGATGCGCAAGTTCGAAGAGCAGCTCGGTACGCAAGTGTGGTTGAGAGAAGGCCGTCGCTTGCGGCTGACGCAAGCGGGTGCGTATTTGCTCGCGGTGTCCAATCGCGTGCTCCCGCAACTGGCGCTGGCGGAGGAGCGCATGCGCCAGTTCGCTGCCGGCGAACGCGGCACGTTGCGAATCGGCATGGAGTGCCATCCTTGTTATCAGTGGCTGCTGAAGATCGTCGCGCCGTACTTGAAGCAGTGGCCGGACGTCGATGTCGACGTGAAGCAGCGGTTTCAGTTCGGCGGGATCGGTGCGCTCTTTGGCTATGAGATCGACTTGCTCGTGACGCCCGATCCGCTTCGGAAGCGCGGCTTGCGATTCGTTCCGGTGTTCGACTACGAGCAGGTGCTTGTCGTGAGTCGAACGCATCCGCTCGCGTCCGTCCGATACGTGCGGCCGGAGCATCTCGTCGACCAAGTATTGATCACTTACCCGGTGTCGATCGAACGACTCGATATCTACAATCAGTTCTTGATGCCGGCGGGCGTTACACCTCGTCGTCACAAGGTCATCGAGACCACGGACATCATGTTGCAAATGGTTGCGACCGGGCGCGGCGTCACGGCATTGCCGCGGTGGCTCGTAGAGGAGTACGCCGGCAAGGTCGAGGTCACGACGGTGCGCCTCGGTCGCAAGGGGCTCGCGAAGCAAATCTTCCTCGGCATGCGCGAAGCGGATCGCGACATCGATTATTTGCGGGCGTTCGTGGAGCTCGCCGGGCGTAAGGCAGGTTGACGGTTGACAGTTGACGGTTGACGGCCAGAGCAGGAGTGGCTTTCCTCGCCGTCACCGGTCACCGGTTCTTACGACCCGCGAGTCACGAGTCACTAATCACTAAGTGTTGACGCGCTGGGGTAATCACAATATCTTGTGCCCATCCTTGGTACTCGACGCCATAACTTGTGGTGGAGGGTTTAATAGGGAATCCGGTGACGCGCCTCGAGCGCCACTCCGGAGCTGCCCCGCAGCGGTAATTGGGAACGAACGGTGCCATGAGCACTGAACCCGCAAGGGTTTGGGAAGCGGCATCAAGTAGGTCGGCCTCGCGCCACCGCCCATGAGCCCGAAGACCTGCCAAGGAGCGCGTGTCCGTCACCGGACTCGCGACTATCGGGCTCTCGTGGGAAGGGCTGATGGATTCGCGGTCGCATTCTCGCTGCGCCCTCTATCCATTCCTGCCATGAGCTCCCGATCTGACGTGGCTTCAGAGGGGACACAGACATGGCCGAAACGCTCGCAGCACCCGTGACCGGCAAAGCGCCGGCACAATCCGATTTTCGACTCACTCCACCGCATTCGACGCGCACGCAGATGTGCGTGACCAAGCGCAATGGCGAGCGTGAAAGCGTCGACGTGAACAAGATCGTCCGCGCCGTCGCGCGTTGCGCGGAAGGTCTCCATGCCGTGGATCCCATGCGCGTAGCGCTGAAAACGATCGCGGGCCTTTACGACGGCGCCACCACGCGTGAGTTGGATGAGCTTTCCATCCGTACGGCCGCGTCGTTCACTTTCGAAGAACCCGAGTATTCGCGACTGGCCGCTCGTCTGCTGGCCGCGTTCATCGACAAAGAAGTGCAGGGGCTCGGCGTGTATTCGTTTTCGCAGTCGATCCGACTCGGGCTCGATGTCGGGCTGATCAATGAGCGTGTGATGAGCTTCGTCGAGAGCAACGCTCGCAAATTGAACGACGCAATCGACGTGCGTCGTACCAATGAATTCGAATACTTTGGGCTCAAGACGCTGCACGATCGGTATCTGCTCAAGCATCCGACGCGCCGTTTGGCGCTGGAAACCCCGCAGTACTTCTGGATGCGCATCGCCTGCGCGCTCAGCACGAACGTGCATGAAGCGATCGAGCTGTATCGGGTGTTCTCTTCGCTCGATTACATCCCCAGCTCGCCCACGCTCTTCAATGCGGGCACCCGGCACGAGCAATTGTCGAGCTGCTTTCTGCTCGATTCCCCCGGAGATTCTCTCGAATCCATCTACGACCGGTACAAGGATATCGCGTTGCTGTCGAAGTTCTCCGGCGGCATCGGCGTCGCGTGGCATCGAGTACGTTCGGAAGGGTCGCTGATCCGCGCGACGAACGGCTTGTCGAACGGCATCGTGCCGTGGCTCAAGACCTTGGACTCGTCCGTTGCGGCCGTCAATCAGGGCGGCAAGCGCAAAGGGGCTGCGTGCGTTTATCTCGAGCCGTGGCATGCGGATATCGAGTCGTTTCTGGAGTTGCGCGACAACACCGGCGATGAGGGCCGCCGTACGCATCACATCAACATCGCGAACTGGGTCTGCGACTTGTTCATGAAGCGCGTCGAATCCGATGAGGCGTGGTCGCTCTTCGATCCGAAGGATGTGCCGCAGCTACCCGATCTGTGGGGCGAAGCGTTCGAGAAGGCTTACGTCCAGGCCGAGGCGCAAGGCATCGCGCGCAAGACCGTCCGTGCCCGCGACCTCTATGCCCGGATGATGCGCACGCTCGCCCAAACCGGTAACGGATGGATGACGTTCAAGGACAAGTGCAATCGCTCGAGCAATCAAACCGCGCGCGCCGAGAACGTCATCCACCTGTCGAATCTGTGCACCGAGATCCTGGAAGTGACGAGCGAGGGCGAGACCGCGGTCTGCAATCTAGGCTCGATCAACTTGGGCCGCCATGTGCAGCATGGAGAATTCGATTTCGACAAGCTTGCGCAAACCGTGCAGACGGCGGTGCGACAGTTGGATCGCGTGATCGATCTGAACTTCTATCCCATCGCAGCGGCGCGGGCGTCCAACATGCGTTGGCGACCGATCGGCCTCGGTGTCATGGGCTTGCAGGACGTGTTCTTCCAACTGCGCTTGCCGTTCGACAGCCCTGAGGCCAAGACGCTCTCCACGCGCATCTCGGAGACGATCTATTTCCATGCGGTACGAACCTCGATGGAACTCGCGCGCGAGTTGGGTCCGCACGATGCCTTTCCCGATACGCGAGCGGCGGCAGGCGAGCTCCAGTTCGATAGCTGGGGCGTGACGCCGAGCGATACGAAAGGGTGGGGCGAATTGCGCGAAGAGGTGAAGGCGCACGGGCTGCGCAACAGTCTGCTGATTGCGATTGCGCCGACGGCGACGATTGCGTCCATCGCGGGTTGCTACGAATGCATCGAGCCGCAGGTCTCGAACCTCTTCAAGCGAGAGACGCTCTCGGGCGATTTCCTGCAAGTCAACCGCTACCTCGTCGAAGAGTTGAAGCAGCTTGGTCTTTGGACCGACGAGATGCGCAATCTCATCAAGCTCGCGGACGGATCGATCCAAGGCCTGACTCAGATACCGGAGACGCTTCGGTCCATCTATCGCACGGCTTGGGAGCTCCCGATGCGTTCGCTGATCGATTTGGCGGCCGCGCGGGGTGCGTTCATCGATCAAAGCCAGTCTTTGAATCTGTTCATCGCCAATCCGACGATCGGGCAGCTCTCCAGTATGTATATGTATGCGTGGAAGAGCGGCATCAAAACGACGTACTACCTGAGGTCCCGCCCGGCGACGCAGATCGCCAAGACGACAGTGCAATCCACACAAGGACAAGTCAGCGACACGGCAGCGGTCATCTGTTCGCTCGAGAATC
>JAAYXG010000833.1 GCA_012516015.1 Lysobacteraceae bacterium
CGCCCGCTTCCAGTCGGCCTGCGCGGCCCGAGCGTTGCTCGGCGGAGGCGCGCGAGATGCGCACGGTCTCGAGCCGGCTCATGCCGCTTCCGGGGTCGAAGCGTGCACGCCGAGCCAGGCCCGAATCGATGACGACGCGTACCCCCTCGATCGTGAGGCTCGTCTCCGCGATGTTCGTTGCGAGCACGACTTTGCGTCGTCCCGGTGCGCTCGGTCGCAGCGCTTCGTCCTGAAGCTGCGCCCCGAGCTCGCCGTAAAGCGGAAACACGCGCACGTTCGCAGGCACGCCCCTTTCTTCCATGAAGGCTTGCGCGCGTCGGATCTCGCCTTGTCCGGGAAGGAACACGAGGATATCGCCGGATTCCTCCTCCAAGGCGCGCAGGGCGAGCGCCGCCGCACGCTCCTCGATGCGCGGCGGGAAACGCGTGCGTTGGCGCGTCGATTCCGGGGCGGACCAGCGGATCTCGACGGGATACGTACGACCTTCGGACGTCACGACAGGCGCATCGCCGAGCAACGCCGCGACGCGCGCGCCGTCGAGCGTTGCGGACATGACGAGGAGCTTCAGGTCTTCGCGAAGCGCGTCTTGGCTGTCGAGACAGAGCGCGAGCCCGAGGTCCGCATGCACGCTGCGTTCGTGAAATTCGTCGAAGATGACGAGCCCGACGCCTTCGAGCGCCGCATCCTTTTGCAGCCAGCGCGTCAGGATGCCTTCGGTGACGACCTCGATCCGCGTGCGTTTGCCGATCCTGGTCTCGAGGCGCGTGCGATATCCAACCGTCTCTCCCGCCGACTCGCCGAGCGTCTGTGCCATGCGATTCGCGACCGCACGCGCGGCGAGACGTCTCGGCTCGAGCATGACGATCTTGCGCGCCTCGAGCCACGGTTCGTGTAGCAGCGCGAGCGGGACGCGCGTGGACTTGCCTGCGCCCGGCGGCGCTTGCAGCACGACCCGCGCGTGTGCCGCGAGCGCCCGCTTGAGCTCGGGGAGGGAGGCGTCGATGGGGAGCGATGACACGTCGTTCGTGAATGGTGTTTCGTTACTCGCGAGAGGCGAGGCGTACGCCTCCGCCGCCGCAAGCGTGCCCAGCGGTCGCCGGACTTTTGAGTGCGTGAGAGCGTAGCAAAATTGCCAGGCGGGAGGAGGGAATCGAGGTAAGACGCGATTGTATGCCGAGGGCGCCCGGCATCAGCCGCGAAGAGGCCTTTCGCCGGTTGACGATTGACGGTTGACGGTTGACAGTGTCGGAGCGACCTAGTCGATTCGTGAGCTCATACTCACGACGTCACACAACGGTCGCGAGTTGCGCCGGCCTTTTCTAGCCGTCAAGTAAACCGTCAACTGTCGACCAGCAAACGCCATGCCCACCTCATCATCGCAAGTGCCTCCGCCGCCGCAGCATCTCCACGAGGTGCTCGAGCTCGAGCAGCTCGACACGAACCTGTTTCGCAGCCGAGTCAATCAAGTCAACAGCAACCGGTCGTTGTTCGGCGGTCAAATTCTGGGGCAAGGGTTGCAAGCCGCGGCACTCACCGTCAGTCCCGAGCGGGTGCCCCACTCGCTGCACGGTTATTTCCTCCTGGCCGGGATGAGCGACATCCCAGTGATCTACGACGTGGAGCTGACACGCGATGGCGGCAGCTTTTCGACTCGCCGCATCGTTGCACGTCAGCGCGCGAAGACGATCTTCCACATGGAATGCTCGTTTCACAAGATCGAGGCCGGCTTCGAGCATGAAGCGACCTTGGATGCCGATGTGCCGGATCCCGACGAGCTGCTGAGCTTGACGCAGCTCGCGGAGCGCTTCGCGGACCGTATGCCGAAAACCGCGGCGGCGATGCAAGAGAAGGCGATCGTCGAGCTGAAGCCGATCACGCCGGAGGACTTCTTCCTGCGCAAGGCGGAAACCACGCGTGCGATGTATTGGATCAAAGCGGCTTCGAAATTGCCGGACGATGCGCTGACACAAACCTCGGCGCTCGCCTATCTATCGGACTATTTCCTAACGCCGATCACCGTGCTCAAGCACACGGTTTCGCTGATCAGCGATCAAGTGATGATGGCGAGTCTCGATCACGCGATGTGGTTTCATCGCGCGTGCCGCGCCGATGAGTGGGTGCTGGTCGACGCCGTGAGCCCCTTCGCGGGGGGCGCGAGAGGCTTCACGCGAGCGCAGATATGGAACCGCGATCGAAAGCTCGTCGCGTCCGTCGCCCAGGAGGGTTTGGTGCGTCCCCTGACGAGAAAGTGATTCGTGACTCGTGACTCGCGGTTCGTCAGAGCGTCTCTTGCGAATCACGAATCACTGGTCACGAATCGCGGGCACCGGCCAAGGTCGCCGCTCGCAATCGCTCCACGTCTTTCTTTCCGAGAAGCTTCGACTGCCCCGGCTTGAGCCCGCCTGCGCGCAGTGGGCCGATCGCGATGCGCTCGAGATCTCTCACTTTGAGGCCGATGCGGGCCAGCATGCGGCGAATCTCCCGATTGCGACCTTCGCGAAGGGTGACATGAAGAATCGTCCGGTCCCCTCGCGCGCGATCGACCAAACGTTTGACGATTCGCACCGACTCCATCTGTGCCTTGGTGCTCTTCGTGCCGTCCGGCGTCGGCGTGACCAGGTACATTCCGCGTTTCAGTCGCTGGAGCTGATCGCCGCTCGCGAGCCCCGCGCAGGTGACTCGATACTCCTTCGTCACGCCGAACTTCGGATGCGTCAATTGATGAGCGAAGTCCCCGTCGTTCGTGATGATGATGAGGCCGGTCGAGTCCGCGTCGAGTCGCCCGACCGGGAACAGTCGTTCGCGGCGCAATGCCGGCGGGACGAAATCGAGCACGGTTCGTCTTCCCTCCGGGTCGCTCGTCGTCGTGATGACGCCTTTGGGCTTATTGATCAGCACGTAAGCGAATCCGCGCTCCGGTGTGTGCGCTTTCTGCCTGGCGAGTGCGCTCGATAGCTCGAGCACTTCGCGATCCAATTCGACGACGTCGCTCGCCGGGTCGATGAAGTAGGGCAGGCTGGTGACAGTCTCGCCATTCACTCTGACACGACCCGCCAGGATCATCTCTTCGCACTCGCGCCGCGCGCCGACGCCGGCATCCGCCATCGCCTTTTGAAGGCGCACGCCCTTCGTCTCAGTGAATGGCGGACGGCGGACGGCGGACGGTGAGGGTGAGCGCGAGGAACGAGCCATGTCTCGGCGGCGATGGCCGCTGTGTGAAGTGTAAAGTGTGAAGTGTAAGGTAAGAGGCGTCAGTCTGCGATCTGACCATCACACGTCACACTACACACCTGACACGGCGGACGCATGCGCGTCCGCCTTCGCGAACTCATGATTCAATAATGCTCTCAACCGTACCGCCTTGAGCGGCTTGTGCATCATGGTGAGCCCCGCCGCGCTCACCTTTCGGAGCTGCTCGGTTGCCGTGTCGCCCGAGATCAGTACTGCGGGTATCGAATCGCCGAGTGCTTCTCGCAGCTTGCGAATCGCGTCGATGCCCGTCTCTTCGCTCCTCAGGCGCAGGTCGGCGATGAGGAAATCGGGCGTACGCCCCTGCAGTTGCTCGAGTGCTTCCGCCGCATCCATCGCAGCGACGCATCGACAGCCCCAGCTTTCGAGCAGGCTGTGCATTCCGAGTCGCACCGATTCTTCGTCGTCGATCACGACGATGAGCTTGCCGCCGATGAGATTCGGAATTTTCTGTTCGATCGTCGCGGAAATAG
>JAAYXG010000834.1 GCA_012516015.1 Lysobacteraceae bacterium
ACAGCCTACAGCCTACAGCCTACAGCCTCGTGGACACTCGAGCAGGTGAGATGAAGGTATTGATCATCGGTTCCGGCGGCCGCGAGCATGCGCTCGCTTGGAAAGTCGCGCAGTCGACGCGCGTCGACGCCGTCTACGTCGCGCCGGGGAATGCCGGCACGGCACTGGAAGCGCGCGTGCAGAACGTCGACGTCGCAGTCGACGATATTGCGGGGCTGGTCGCCTTCGCCCAGCGCGAGCGGATCGATCTGACGATCGTGGGTCCCGAAGCGCCGCTCGTGATCGGCGTCGTCGATGCGTTCGAAGCCGCTGGCTTGCGCTGCTTCGGCCCCAAGAAAGATGCCGCACGTCTGGAAGCCTCGAAGGCATTCACCAAGGCGTTCCTCGAGCGCCATTCGATTCCGTCCGCGGCCTACGCGACCTTCACGAAGGCGACGTTCGATGAAGCGTGGGTGCGCGCACAGCGCGCGCCCCTCGTCGTGAAGGCCGACGGCCTCGCGGCGGGCAAAGGCGTGATCGTGTGCGACAGCGCCGCGGAGGCGATCGCGAGCGTGCGCAAGATGTTCGACGGGCACTTCGGCACGGCCGGCGATACGGTCGTCATAGAGGAGTTCCTGGAGGGCGAGGAAGCGAGCTTCATCGCGATGGTCGACGGCGAGCACATCCTGCCGCTCGCGACGAGCCAGGACCACAAACGCCTCGAAGACGGCGATCGCGGTCCGAATACGGGCGGCATGGGCGCCTATTCGCCCGCCCCGGTCGTGACGCCCGCGATCCACGAGCGAATCATGCGCGAAGTCATGGAACCCACGGTGCGCGGGCTCGCGGCAGAGGGCACGCCTTATACGGGATTTCTATACGCCGGAATCATGATCGCGAAAGACGGCACGCCGAACGTGCTCGAGTTCAATTGCCGCTTCGGCGATCCCGAGACGCAGCCCATCCTGACGCGTCTCGTATCGGATCTCACGGTACTGTGCGACGCCGCGCTCGACGGCAAGCTGGATTCGGTGGAAGCAAGCTGGGATGCACGCGCCGCGCTCGGCGTCGTGCTCGCCGCGGCCGGCTATCCCGAGACCGTGCGCAAAGGCGACGTCATTCGCGGTCTCGAGGACGCGGCACGCCTCCCTGGAAAGGTCTTTCACGCCGGCACGAAGCTCGTCGACGGCAACGTCGTCACGAACGGCGGGCGGGTGCTGTGCGCCGTCGGCCTGGGCGGAACGGTAAGCGAGGCTCAGAAGGCCGCTTATGCCCTCTGCGAGACGATACGCTTCGAGGGAATGCAGTACCGCCGTGATATCGGCCACCGAGCAATCGCGCGCGAGACGCATTGAGCGCTAGAGCCCGCGATCCTTCACGTCGACCTCGAAGACAACGACGACGCCCCCGCCGTTCTCGAGCTCGAAGGCGTGCTCGATGCCTTCGCGGCTCGGCAGCGATTCCGCGAGCGCTTGCAGCGCTTGCGTCGGGATCGTGATCCAAATCCCGGTCGGATCGCTATCGAGTCGCCACTCCGCGAGCGGCGAAGGTCGCACGTTGACTCGAAACACGTGATCGCGCGGAAGCGCGACCTCGAGCTCAACCGCCCGACCGCGAAGCAGCGCTTCGAGCTCGGCGCGCTTGACTCGGCAGCGTACGGTTCGATCGGAAAAGCGGACATTCATGTGCAGAAGCGCCTCAGTCATCGTCGACGATGATGACCGCGGCGTGGCTGACCTCGCCGAGGCTCACGCTCCCGTCGGTCGGCTCGATCTCGACGAGGAAGAGCTCGGTGTTCTCACGAATCGAATCGCTCACGAGCGGAATCAAGATCGTCGCAGTCCGCGCGCCGGCGGGAATCTCCTCGACGCTCGGACCGATGTCGGCGAAATCGCTGCCCGCCTCGGCGGAATTGCTTCGCAGCGTCCAACGGAACCTCACCG
>JAAYXG010000835.1 GCA_012516015.1 Lysobacteraceae bacterium
CCGAACGGATTGACGAGCGCGACCCTTGCGGCGATCGCAGCCGCCATGCACGTCGTGAGATTGTCGGGTTGGCGCAGCTTCAAGACCCGCGGCGAATCCATCTTGTGGGTGTTACATGTAGGCTACGCGTGGCTGCCGATCGGACTCGCGCTCAAAGCGTGCTACTTGTTCGGCGCATTCGACTGGGCCTCGAAATGGCAGCATGCGCTCACCGCCGGCGTGTTCGGCACGATGATACTCGCGGTCATGACGCGCGCGTCGCTCGGGCATACAGGTCGCCCGCTCGTCGTCTCGCGAGCGATCACGGCCGCTTATGTGCTATTGACACTCGGCGTTGCGTTGCGCGTGTCGAGCAGCTTCGTCTCGCCGCACTCGTACGTGACCGTTGTCTGCATCGCAGGTGCCGCGTGGACCCTCGCGTTCGCGCTCTTTCTCGTTGTCTACGCGCCGATTCTGATCAAGCCGCGCATCGACGGGAAGCCCGGATAGCACACGGGAACAATCGCGGCGAAACTAGGCAAGCTCGCAGGAGGTACGATCTTGAAGAAGTTCTCGACGCTCGTTGGTTTCGCTCAGGTGTCCTTGCTCGCACTCTTCGTGATCGCCGGCTGCGGCAGATCCGAAGCTCCGGCGGAGGATCAACACGCGGCGCACGCGCACGACGAACACGCGCATCACGCAGTCGATTCGGATGCGCTGACGCCCCCTGAAGGCGAACGCTGGGAAACGGATGAGGCCCTGCGCAGTTCGATGGAGCGACTCCGCGCGACGGTGGAGGAAACGCTGCCTGCGGATGCGAGCGCGAGCGGCACCCTCGACGCGGCGACGGCGCAGACCGTCGCACAAACGGTCGAGCGAGAAATCGCGTTCATGATCGAGAACTGCAAGCTGCCGCCGGAACCGGATGCAGCGTTGCACGTGCTCATCGCACGCATGATGTCGGCGTCGAACGGATTGAAGAAGACGCCTCCCGACGCCGACGGACTTTCGGAGCTGGTTCAGGCTCTGGACGACTATGGCACTCATTTCGAGCACGAAGGCTGGGCCCCAATAGAGCAAAAAGGGTGATTGGTCCGATCCAACGGCGTTCGCCGCGCTCGTTGTTTAGAAGGCTAGCGTGCCGGTGAAGGGCGCAGACCATCACTGAACCAATATCAATCGATAATGCTTCTTGGGCTTCTCTTAAGCCCTTACCCCTTTACACTCCCGACAATTGGTAAGACTGGTCTGACTTCATGGTCTGGCCAGTTCAGGCCAGCTCGACCGTGCGAGCGCTGCGCGCGCGAGAAAGAGGTCGGGCCGGTCACCGAAGCTATTCAGCTCCGCTCATGACCACCTCGGGGGACTCCAATGACTAAGACACGACGCATACTGGCCGGCGGACTTGGCTTGGCCGGGATGCTGGCCTGCACCAGCGCCCTCAACGCTCAAGCCGCAGATGAAGCACAGCTCGATGAGATCGTCGTCACGGGCTACCGCGGGACGCTCCTCAACTCCACGAACGCGAAGCGGGATTCAGTCGGCTTCGGCGACGTGATCTTCGCGGACGACATCGGCAAGCTGCCGAGCCAAAACCTCGCCGAATCGATCAATCGCATTCCGGGCGTGAAAATCAACCGTGACGTGACGGGCGAGGGGCAACAAATCTCCGTGCGCGGCCTTGGGCCCAGCTTCACGAAGATCGTCCTCAACGGCAACAACATCGCCGTGGCTTCCGACGGAAACTTGACCGGCACGAACGCGAACCGCGAAGTCGATCTCGACATCTTCCCGACCGAGCTTTTCAGCAGTCTCGCCGTCGCCAAGACGCCGACCGCGGAGCATCTCGAGGGCGGCACGTCCGGTTACGTCAACCTGCGCACGATGCGTCCGTTCGACAATCCCGGTCAGAACTTCCGCTTCTCGGCGGAAGGCGCGTACACGGACATCAACGAAAAGATCAGCCCCACATTGTCCGGCATCTATTCGAACACCTTTAACGATACGTTCGGCGTGCTGTTCGGTGTCGTCGCCACCCGTAAGGACTACCGCGTCGACGGCTATGAGACGATCGGGTTCTCCGACGGCTGTGTCGCGGAGTACACGAATCCGGAGCGCACGAATTCGGGCTGCGACACGAGCGGTCCATGGGCCGGCCGTAACCACTACATGTACACGCCGTATGCGACGGCGGACTATGTCGCCGCTCACCCCGAGCTGGGGCTCTCTGTGGGAGATCGGATCGATCCGGTCGCAACCTCGGGCCTGACTCGCGATCAGCTCGATCGCGGCATCCTGCCGTATCTCGGACGCGGCTTGTACACGATCGGCGATCGCGACGCGACGAGCGCGCTTGCGTCATTCCAGTTCCAGCCCAACGATCGGATGGATTTCGCGTTCGACATTCTGTACGCGGAAACGGAGCGCAACTTCGATCGTGTCGAGGCGATGAACTGGGGCCGGCGTAATTTCATCCACCTCGATGCGGGTTGGATCCCAGAGAACTTCGTGATCGACGAAAACCAGGTCATCACGCAAGGTACGCTCTACAACACGCACGTATGGGTCGGTCATCGCGCGTATCGCGAGGACTTCGACTTCATCAGCTACATGCCGAGCCTGTCGTGGCAGATCACGGACACATTCAGAATGAATGTGTCCGCCAGCTATACCGAATCGGAGTTCGAGCGCGACGAGCCGTACTTCCTCTATATGAGTCCCGCCGTGACGGCACACTACGTAGGTCTGGGCGACGTGCCGACGTTCAATTACAGCTTGGACATCTCGCGGCCCGACATCGGCTGGCGCTGGGACGACATTCAGAACGATCAGATCCGCTTCCAGCGCAATCTGCGCGAGACCGAAACGACGGGCTTCCACGCGGACTTCGCGCTTGGCGAGGAGCCGGACCGCACCGGCCTCAAGTTCGGCTTTGCCTATGACGAGGCGTCGCGCGATCTGGTGTTCTACGGCGGCGGCAACAACACCGCGCTCAAGGAGAATCACCTGTTCCCGTCCGATGCGTACGCCAACATCGAGAACTATCTCGTGC
>JAAYXG010000836.1 GCA_012516015.1 Lysobacteraceae bacterium
CACGTACGCGCACGGCGCGGATAGCGCACACTACACTCGGCAATTTCTCGACGGCGGCTATCGAGCGATGCACCGGCTCCGCGAGGAAGGCGCCGTCCGTGCGATCGGTCTCGGCGTGAACGAATGCGAGATTTGCGAAGAGCTGCTCGAGGTCTGCGAATTCGATTGCCTATTGCTCGCCGGCAGATACACGCTTCTCGAACAACCCGCGCTCGCGCGCCTGCTGCCGATGTGTGCAAATCGCAATGTCTCCGTGATCGTCGGCGGGCCGTTCAACTCCGGAATACTTGCGGCGACGAATACGGATAACGAGCACTACGACTATCGACGCGCGCCTCGATCCATCGTCGAGCGCGTGCAACGGATTGCGGAGATATGCCGTGCCTTCTCGACGCCGGTCGGCGCCGCTGCCCTTCAATTTCCGCTCGCGCATCCGCAAGTTGCCGCCGTGATCGCCGGCTGCTCGAGCGTCGCGGAGGTCAAGAGCGCCAGCGCGTGGATGCATCATCCCATTCCCAGCGAGTTATGGGACGCACTGCGAAGCGCCGAGCTTCTGGATCCGAGCGCACCGGTGCCGTCATGAGCAGCGCGCATTGCGAATCCATCCGCGTGCTCGATAGTCATCAGCATTTCTGGCGTTTGAGCCGCGGCGACTACAGTTGGCTCACGCCTGATCTCGTCGCGCTGTATCGCGATTTCGAGCCGGAACACTTGCTGCCGCATCTCGCGCACTGCGCGGTACAAGAAACGATCGTCGTACAAGCTGCCCCAACGGTGGCCGAAACCCGCTTCATATTGGAACTCGCGCGCTCGCACGACTTCATCGCGGGCGTCGTCGGCTGGATCGATTTCGAGAAGACCGACGCACCCGACGTGCTCGCGACGCTGGCCGAAGATGACAAGCTCGTCGGCGTGCGCCCCATGATCCAGGACATCCCGGACCCGAGCTGGATGTTGCAGCCCTCGCTCACGCCCGCGTTTCGTTCGCTCATCGACCACGGGCTCGTCTTCGATGCATTGGTCCGGCCGCAACATTTGCCGATGTTGCTGCAGCTCGCGGCACGCCATCCGAAGATGACGATCGTGATCGACCACGCAGCGAAGCCCGCAATCGCGAGCGGCGCGTTCGACGATTGGGCTCGGGATATCGAACGGCTTTCACGCGAGACCGCGGCGATCTGCAAGCTGTCCGGCCTTGTCACGGAGGCGGGTTGCGCCGATCGAAACACGCTCGCGCCGTATGTCGAGCACGTGCTCGCCTGCTTCGGCCCGGCTCGAATCATGTGGGGAAGCGACTGGCCGGTATGCGAGTTGGTGTGCGGCTACGTCGAATGGTTCGTGCTCAGCCGAACGCTGCTCGCTCAGTTGTCGTCGAGCGAACAGGCTGCGGTGCTCGGCGATGTCGCTCGGCGCACGTACGGTCTCGAGTCGACGAGGAAGAACTAGTCATGTCGTCGTCGACGGCGCCATCGCCGCTTCTTCTCCTACACCCTGAGGACAATGTCTTCGTCGCGCGCCGCACGATTCGCGAAGGCGAGAAGATCGCGATCGACGGTCGGGAGATCCGGATGTCGGCCGCGATTCCGCTCGGCCACAAGGTCGCGCGCTTCTCGTTGCAGCCAGGCAGCCCGGTGCTCAAGTACGGCGCGAGCATCGGCTCCGCGACGAGCCACGTCGCGCCGGGCGAGCACGTCCATCTGCACAACATGAAAAGCGATTATCTTCCAGCCCCCACGCCACAGGCTCTCGCACGGGAATCTTAGGCGGCGATCATGCGCGGATATGTTCGTGCCGACGGACGCAAAGGCATTCGCAACATCGTCGCGGTCGCCTATCTCGTCGAGTGTGCGCACCACGTCGCGCG
>JAAYXG010000837.1 GCA_012516015.1 Lysobacteraceae bacterium
CCCGCGACAGTGATCCCTTCCATTCCGGTAATGGTCGCGTCGAGCGAATCGACACCGGCGCGTGGGATGAACGAGATCTCGATTTCCGTGGGCACCCCGACCTGGGGTTTGGACGCGAATTCGTAGCGCAACTCGACCGCAGCACCCGGCTTTCCGTCGCCCACAGCGCGAGCCATCCTCACCGTCGGATCGTCGGGCGCCTTCGCAGGCGCGGAAGCCCGTTGGGTCTGGGCAGTAGGCTGCGCGATTTCCGGCTCCGGTTCCGAGTTGCAGCCGCCGATCGTGAGCGCGCCGGCAACGACTGAGATCAATAGCACTAGCCGATTCATCTAAGGGTACCTCTGAACGTTGGCGCTCGATCAGTTGCCCGCGATCGAGAGCGTCATGCAGCGTGTCGTCGACGGATTACTTTGCAAGCCGAAGTCGTAGACCTCGATAATATGCGTACCGGGCTCCAGCGTGATCTGGGGGAGCGTTTCGGACGATGCGCCATCGGTAATGCCCGCTGCCACGATCGCTCCCTGGCGAAAGACGAAGATGTCCGGATCCGTCGCCGCATCGGTGCCGGGATCGCCCGCCGCGCCCGTCGCCGTTATCGTCACCAATCGCGTCCTATCGTTCACGAAGCGGAAGAACTTGCGATTCCCCAGCTTGTTATTGTCGGTTGCGCCTGCCGTCGCGCTAACACAAACCGGGACCTGCATGGGCTCCGAGAGGTCGTTATAAATTGGAAGGACGCTCGAATCCCCGCCATCGTTGCTCTCGCCGGTCCCGAACTCATCCGTAACCGATATGTTTTCCCCGGCAAGGAGCGCGTTGATTGCCGCCGCCTCCGCCGGATTCGCCGCGCGGATCCCGGCAGCAAAGCTGAAGATGCTCGTGAGCGCGTCCGTTGTCACCTGCGGGCCGATCATCGTCCGATAGATCGGCCCGAATCCAGGGGCGACGTTGTCGTTCGCTTCTTGAGCGTCATCGTAGATATCCCAGAGAATCTCGCTGATCGATTCCTCCGAGTACCACCCTTCGGCCCCCGGGATATTCGCCCAGTTGTCGGTTTCCATGTTGAAGCCGAAATCGCGGCCGCCTTGCGAATCCCGATACTCCGGATCGTCCAGCACCATCCCCGAGAACGCGTTGCCCCACCCTTCGCCGAATGCGACCCGCAAGTCCAAGCGGTCGGCACCCATATGGCCTCCGCCTAGCGAATCCGAGCGCGAGAAGCGATCCTCGAAATAGTGCCCGAACTCGTGCGCGATGATGTGTTGATCGAACTCGTCCGTGTCGCCTGCACCGCCGGCATAGTCGCCCAGGATATAGATGCCCGCCGGCAAGTCGGCCCGCGGCGTGCACTCGTCCTGCGTGCCCGCGATCTGATAGAAGGTCGTGCCGATGTCCCCGTTCTGCGGGCAGAAGGCGCCCACGGTCGCTCGGTTGATGGGGCTCCAGAACAAATCCAGCTCCGCGAACGCGGCCTGCGCATCCGCGCTCAGCACGAGCTCTTTCGCTTGGTAGACTGTATCCAGGATCGCGAACGGCGCCGCCGCGCGCTCGCTGTTCACGTATGTCGTACCGTTCCAACCGGACGCCGCGTGTAGGTTGCGAGTCACATTCGAAGTGCCGGTGTCGAAAGCCTCGCTATCGAGTGCATAGAGCGCGCCGCTATTCGTGTTGTTCAACACGCGGAAGTTCCAACTCGGCGCCGCACCGGTTCGCCGCATCTGCGCCTTCGCACGCACGCGCACGTTGCGATTGCGAGGCGCATTCACTGTGTACTCGCCCGCCGCATTCGTGCTCGTCGATGCGAGGATCGTGCCCGCCGTATCGATGATCTCCACGATGACCTCGCGCGCGGGCGACTCGACGGGGTTTGCGTGATCCAGTCCGCCCTCGAGTGTGGAACTGAATGGCACTCGGTCGAAGGTGATGCGCCCGGAAATGGTCACGTCTCCGTCGGATGGCGGCGGGCCGTCATTGTCGCCGCTGCCACCGCACGCAGCGAGCGCCAGTACGACACA
>JAAYXG010000838.1 GCA_012516015.1 Lysobacteraceae bacterium
CGAGCGCGATCGCTTTCTCGTCTCGCGTCCAGCGCACACCGGCGGTCACGCTCCAACGATCTGCGAGCCGATGCGTGCCTTGGCCGAAAATCGCGACCGATCGGTTGCGCACTCGCGTCAGCAGATCGACATCGAGATCCGCGAGCACGTTGTTGTCGCGAAAGGCGCGCCCCCCGAAGCGCAGCGAAGCGGGGCAACTCGCGACCGGTCGTGGATTGGCTCCCGCCAATCCGCACCATGTTTCCTCCGCGTCTAGATCGAGCGCCTCCAAGGCATCGAATAGGCCGGATGCCAACAGCGCCCTGCCCCGCTCGCTCGCGCTCTCCTGAAAGAAATAGAGTCCGCCGACCCAGTCGAGCCTGAGGACATCGTGCGATCCCGACCACTGCAGCTCTTGACTGAATTGCTCTTGCCGGTCGTTGTTGTAGGTTTCGCGAAACGTGAACGGTGTGTTGTCGCCATCGCGCGCAAATTGTGCATCGAGCCTGCGCCATGCCGTAATGGAGCGAAGCGCGGCCTCACCGACGCGCGCATCGAGCGTGAGCGCGATGCCGTCGGAATCGAGATCGTTGATGCTCGTGCCGGCGGCGTGCGTCGTATCGATATCGTCCGTGAGCCATGCTCGGCTTACGATCGTGGAGCCGTCGGGCGCACGCACCCCCAACGTCGGCGCAACGAGCGAGTTGTAGAGATTCAAGAACGGCGTCCCGCTCGCCGCGACATCGATGAGCGTCAACGGCGCCGAGCCCTGTCGGATGCGAGTCGTGTCGAGCGTGAGTCGTGCCTTCAAATCCGCCGAGGGTTGCCAGGCAAGCTGCGCGCGGGCGATCGTCGCATCCTTATCGCCCATCTGCTGACCGTCCGAGAGCCGTTTCGCATAGCCATCGCGCCGCAGGCTCGCGGCGCTCACGCGCGCAAGGAATGCGTCATCGATCGGGACATTGAGCGTTGCGCGGATATCGCGGCGCTCGAGGCTACCGACGCCGATCGCGAAGCTTCCGCCCAACGCCGCCTCGGGCTCGTGCGACTTCAGCAGGACCGCGCCACCGATCGTATTGCGACCGAACAACGTGCCCTGCGGTCCGCGTAGAACCTCGATCTGCGCCACGTCCACCAGATCGATGACGCCTCCGATGGAGCGGCCGAGATATACGCCGTCCAGATAAATCGCAACGCCTGGATCGGAGAAGATCGCGAAATCGTTCTGGCCGACGCCGCGAATGAAAATGGTGGCGTTGTAGGCCGCGCCGCTGAGCGGTGCGGCTCCATCGAACTGCAAGTTGGGCACGAATTGCGTCAATGCGTCGAGCGAGCGCACCGCGCGCACATCCAAGGCCTCGCCGCTCAACGCAGTCACGGCCACCGGCGTGTCCTGAAGATCCTCCGAGCGCCGTCGGGCGGTGACTCTCACCTCATCGAGCTCGAGCGAGCGAGGCATCCCGCGGGTTAGGGCCAGCCGAGCGCGCAGCCCGCGTGCTGAGGAGCGCTCGCGCGCATCGCTCGTCGACGGAGGGTGTTGCTGCGCATCAGGCGCGTGCCGGTTGCGCTCCCGGACGACGATCGTACCGTTGACGAATTCGTACTGCAGCGACGTTTGCGCGAGCAACCGGTCGAGCGCGCTCGCCACATCGAACGATCCCGCCAGTGCGGGAGCGGTCAGGCCAACGGCCGCGTCGGAATAGAAGACGATCTGCAGGCCCGCGGCCTCGGCCACCTGACTGAGCGCATCCCCGATGGGTTGCGCCGGCAGGTTGAGCTCGAGCACCTTCGCTTCGAGATCGCGCACCCTCTCGGCTGCCGTCGCGACGGGCGCGAGCGCGGCACAGAGCAAGGACGCGGCTATGAGGCCCCACGATCTCATCGACGAGCGATTCCCCCGGATCCAAGCTGGCTCTTCGGCCATTCAGAACTTCTCGAATTCTGGCGGCTGACCTCCCGGTACGGTGGACGCGCCGTTCGTGACGCCGCTTCGAGACATTTTCTTTTCCCGACCCGTACCCCGTTTCGACCGCAGCACCATCATACTCTTGAGACACCGGGTGGGGATCCCGAAGAGTGACGAAGCGAGTGCCGAAACCGTCGAGGCAGCAAACTGTCGCGGGCAGCGCCTACGAGCAGTATCACGCCGAGCTCCATCGCTTCCTGATACGCCGCCTGCAAAGCGCTCACCATGCGCAGGACCTCGCGCAGGAAGCGTACTTGCGACTCTTGCGCGTCGAACGCGCGGAGCTCGTACGCCAGCCGCGCGCCTATTTGTATCGCATTGCCGTAAACCTCATCTCCGAGTTTCGGCTCCGCGCAAGCCGAGAGCCGATCGTGTTCGACTCCGATGCACTCGCGGCAGCCGCGGAGCATCTCGCGGACGCACCGGCGGATGAAGGCGAGCGCGCCGCGGATGCTCAGCAGATCGAGCTCATCCTGGAACAGCTTCCTCCTCTGTACCGCGCGATCTTCGTGCTGCGCAAGCGCGATGGGTTGTCCTATCAAGAGATCGCCGAACGGCTCGAGATCTCCGTCCATACCGTCAAGAAGTACCTGGCGCGCGCCGTCGCGAAGTGTCGCAGCGCGCACTGGCCCCAACAGGTTTGAACATCAACGTGAGCGCATCAACACGCCTATCGACCGACGAGCGCATCGCCGAAGAGGCTGCGCAGTGGCTCATCGACCTCGAGGACGGGGACGCCGATACGTCGGCCTTTGCCGCCTGGCTGCAGGCCTCGCCGCGCCATGTGGAGGAGTTTCTCCTGATCTCGGCCGTATGGCGTGCGGCCGATCGCATCGACGAGGTACACGCGATCGAGATCGATCGGCTCGTGGCTCAAGCGCGCGATAACGTCAAGCGGCTCGACGACGAGGCGATCACGATCGTACGCACGCTCAACGTACAACAACGCATGCGAGCGGCGCTGCGCAGCCGTCTGAGCGCTGCGGTGGCCCTGCTCGCAATCGTGAGCGCGGTGTGGATGGGTCTTCACGACGGTGCGGCGAGCTATCGCACGGCG
>JAAYXG010000839.1 GCA_012516015.1 Lysobacteraceae bacterium
AAGAGGGGCCCGCGGCTCGGGAGCCCCCCTTGTTTCAGACGCGGTAAGACACCATCTACTGCTTGTCACACGTCGCCTGTCACACGTCACATGAGTACGCTGCACGTCCCCTGCCTCACCTGCGATTCGATCGTTCGCGTGCCGGCGGAACGATTAGAGGACGGGCCGCGCTGTCCGAAGTGTCATAGCGCGCTGTTGAGCGACCATCCGCTCGATTTCGATGCCGCGAAATTGGAGCGGCACCTGGCGCGCAGCGACTTGCCGCTCGTCGTCGATTTCTGGGCGCCGTGGTGCGGCCCGTGCCGCATGATGGCGCCGCACTATGAAGAAGCATCGCGACGCCTGAAGACCAAGGCCCGCTTCGCGAAAGTCAACTCGGACGAGCAGCCAACCCTCTCGAGTCGCTTCGGCATCCGCGGGATCCCGACGCTGATCGTCTTCAAAGGCGGCCGCGAAGCGGCACGCCAATCCGGCGCCATGGATCTCAATACGCTGCAGGGATGGTTGAGCTCGGTGCTGTAAGGCAAGAGGTCTCGCTTCGGCTGGTTGACGACCTTGGCTTCGCCGCAACCTTACGCGCGGTTGCCGTGTCTCAAGCTCATGACATCTTGCTGCGGGAGCTGTTGAATGCGTTTCCTGATCTTCGTCGTGCTCTGGTGCCTGCTCGCCGCGGTTGCGTGGCCGATCGCCTTGCTGCTCCTCGTGCTGCTGCCCTTGCTGTGGCTGATCTCGATTCCGTTCCAGATCCTCGGCATCGCGGTCGGCGCCGTGCTCGCGCTACTCAAGGCGCTGTTGTTCCTGCCGGCGCGGCTGCTTGGCTATCGGTAAACGTCATCTGCTACCATCCGCGCCCATGACTGCATACATACTCATGGGCGTTGCGGGATCCGGGAAGACGACGGTCGGTCAACGCGTAGCGCAAGAGCTCGGACTGCCGTTCTACGAGGGCGACGAGTTTCATCCGGCCGAGAATGTCGCGAAGATGTCGTCAGGCATTCCGCTCGACGACACCGATCGTGTCCCGTGGATCGATGCGATCGTCGGTGCGCTCAATGCTAAACAATCGACCGACGCGGTCGTCGCCTGCTCGGCACTCTCGCGCTTCGTTCGCGAACGCATCCGCAGCGGCCTCGAGGAGCCAGCCAAATTCATCTGGCTCAGCGCCAGGCCCGAAGTCATCGAAGAGCGTCTACGCAACCGCGGACAGCACTATATGAAAGCCGGCATGCTCGCGAGTCAGCTCGCGGCGCTGCAAGTCCCGCAAACCGCTCAGCAAGTGAGCGTCGAGCAACCGATCGACGATGTCGTCGCTCGAGTAATCCAGATCATCCAAGGAGGCGATGCGACTCTCTCCGCCCAATCTTAGCTTTGCTCGCTTCCGATACCTTCCAGAAGCACCTCGTCATTCAGCTTCACTCTCCCTGCTTCCAGAACCTTCGCCGTGATGCCTCCGTGTCCGCGCATCGCGTTGTATCCGCCGGGGCCGAGCGCGGCTTCCATCCGCGAACAGGGGTGACAAAGCCCGGTCCCTTCCAGCAACACCGAGCCGATTCGAAAGCGTGCTTGGTGTAGCGCAAGCAAATTGATTCCGGTCACGACGATATTTCTTCTTAGAAGCACCGGGTCGATCGGCGCACGGCCGAGCAAGGAACCGAGCGCGACGAGATGTTCCGCTTGAATCAAGGTCACCTGGCGCTTGCTCTCCGCGTTGCCCTTGTAGCGATCGCCGACGAGCCCGCTCCCAATCTCGACATCCACCGCTTGCACTGCCACCATCGGCTGCTCTCGACCGGGGCGCAGCCCAATCCACTGCACGCGCCCACGCTGCGGCAGCGTGCGCAGAAGCTCGTTCATCGTGTACATCGCTTCGA
>JAAYXG010000840.1 GCA_012516015.1 Lysobacteraceae bacterium
ATGTCAGGACGATCTGATGAAGTTTGCGCGCAAGCGCGGCATTCCCGTCGATGTGCCTTGGCGCGAGCTGAGCGAAGAGCAGCGCACCTGGGTGCTGGAAGGCGAAGGGTCGTGGGAAGATCGCTTGTGGTACGGCGTGCGGCGCTTCTTCGCGTGGCTCGAAACGAAGTCGTACAAGATGCACATCCGCGTGCTTCTGTCGAAGTACCGCGCCTACACGCCCTGCAGCGCGTGCGACGGCGCCCGGCTCAAGATCGATGCGTTGTTGTATCGGCTCGGTACGCATGCGGACGCGCAACGAACGCTGCGCGCGGCCGAGCGCTTTCGCCCGGTTGGAGCCGAGTGGACCGAAGAGGCGCTCGCACGGCTGCCCGGCGTCGGCCTTCACGAGCTCATGCTGCTGCCCATCGATCGTGCCAGCGCCTTCTTCGATTCGCTGCAGTTGCCTGCGCCGCTCGACGAAGCAAGCGATCTCGTGCTCAAAGAGGTGCGCAGCCGCCTGAAGTATCTGCTCGACGTCGGTCTCGGCTATCTCACACTCGATCGACAATCGCGCACGTTGTCGGGCGGCGAAGTGCAGCGAATCAATCTGACGACCGCGCTCGGGACGTCGCTCGTCAATACCCTGTTCGTGCTCGATGAGCCGTCGATCGGGCTTCACCCGCGCGACATGAACCGCGTGATCGACGTCATGCGCCGGCTCAAGTCCGCGGGCAATACACTCGTTGTCGTCGAGCACGATCCGCAGGTGATGCAGGCGGCCGATCGCATCTTGGATATCGGTCCGGGTCCCGGAGAGCGGGGCGGGCAGATCGTCTTCTACGGCAAGCCGGCAGAGCTCGTGAAGGCCGAGCAGTCGTTGACGGCCGACTACTTGCTCGGACGCAAAGCCGTGGGCGGTGGGCGAGGAGCGGCTGCAGTTTCTCGCCCGCCGTCTGCAATCCACAGTCTGCAGCCTGCGCAATTGCGCATCGTCGGCGCTCGCGAGCACAACCTCAAGAATATCGATGTCGCCATTCCGCTCGAGCGCCTCGTCTGCGTGACGGGCGTGTCCGGCTCGGGCAAATCGACGTTGATTCAAGACGTGCTCTATCCGGCGCTACGCAAGCATTTCGGCAAACCCACCGAAGCGCCCGGGCGCCACGATCGCATCGTAGGTGCCGAAGCGCTCGCGGGCGTCGTGTTCGTCGATCAATCGCCGATCGGCCGTACGACGCGATCGAATCCGGCGAGCTATGTCGGCGCATTCGATGCAATCCGCAAGCTCTTCGCGGCGACGCCGGTGGCCAAGGAGCGCGGATACACGATCGGCACGTTCAGCTTCAACTCGGGCAACGGACGATGTCCGACATGCGGCGGAAACGGTTTCGAGCACATCGAGATGCAGTTCCTGTCGGATGTGTACTTGCGCTGCCCCGACTGCGACGGGCGCCGCTATCGAGACGAAATTTTGGAAGTCGTGCTCGATGTGGGCGAGCGCCAGCTTTCGATTGCAGATGTGTTGCTGCTCACGGTCGCGCAGGCAGTGGAGCTGTTTGCGAATGAACCCGACGTGATCGCGCGCTTGCAGCCGCTCGCGGAGGTCGGGCTCGACTACTTGCGGTTGGGTCAGCCGGTGCCGACACTCTCAGGCGGCGAGGCGCAACGGTTGAAGCTCGCAGGCTATCTCGCCGAGTCGGGCGCTGGGCTCTGGGCGCTCGGCTCTGGCAAGAAGAAGCCGAGCAGCCGGTCAGGACGCTCCGTTGACCCGACATCAGGTACAGCGTTCGCCAAAGGCGACGACCCTTCTCTGGCCAGAGGCAAGTGCCTAGCGCCCAGCAGCCCGAAAGGTCTGCTCTTCCTCTTCGACGAGCCGACGACCGGCTTGCACTTCGACGACATTGCAAAGCTGCTGAGATCTTTTCGTCGTTTGATCGACGCGGGTCATTCCGTGCTCGTGATCGAGCACAACTTGGACGCGATCCGTGCCGCCGATTGGCTCATCGACCTCGGACCGGAGGGCGGCGAAGCGGGCGGCGAAGTCATCGCTTGCGGCACGCCGACGGAGCTGGTGCGCAACGAGCGATCGCACACGGGTCGCGCGCTCCGACAACAAGCGAAGGGCTCTGGGCTCTGGGGGCTAGGCGCTGGCCAGAACGATATGCGTGAACCTCGCAGGCTTCGTGAAGCGCCCGTACTGGCGGCTCCCCTCTTGCCAGAGCCCAGGGCCGAGACCTCAGAGCCCATCATTGCGATCCACGGCGCTCGCGAGCACAACCTCAAGCACATCGACGTCGAATTGCCGCGCGATCAGTTCGTCGTCGTGACAGGCGTGTCGGGCTCGGGCAAGTCGACGCTCGCGTTCGACATCGTGTTCGGCGAAGGACAGCGCCGCTACCTGGAGTCGTTGAATGCGTACGCGCGACAATTCGTGCAGCCTGCATCGAAGCCGGACGTCGATGCGATCTTCGGCATCCCGCCCACCGTCGCGATCGAGCAGCGCACGAGCCGCGGCGGGCGCAAGAGCACCGTAGCGACCCTCACGGAGATCTATCATTTTCTGCGCTTGCTGTATGTGAAGCTCGGTACGCAGTACTGCCCCAATTGCGACGTCGCGATCGAGCCGCAGAGCTTCGATGCAATCGCGGCGCGAATCATGAAGGAGTATCGCGGGGCGACGATCGAGGTGCTCGCGCCGCTCGTCGTCGCCCGCAAGGGCTACTACACGGACCTGGCGGCGTGGGCGGCGAAGAAAGGGTACGCGCACCTGCGCGTCGACGGCGAGATGCTGCCGACGCATCCTTGGCCGCGCTTGAGTCGCTTCCAAGAGCATACGATCGAACTGCCCGTTGCCGCCGTGCAGATCGTGCCGCGGAACGAAGCCGCCCTTAGATCGGCGCTGCAAGCGGCGCTTGCGCACGGCAAAGGCGTCGTCCATGTCGGGCGGACACCGGACAGCTCACGGCGCAGGGGCAAAGCATCTGCTTCTTCGCGTTCGAAAGCCGTCCGCCGTGCGCCGTCCGCCGTTCAGATCTTCTCGACTCGCCGGGCATGTCCGTCCTGCGCGCGCAGCTTCGCGGATCTCGATCCGCGTCTGTTCTCGTTCAACTCGAAGCACGGCTGGTGCGAGCACTGCTTCGGTACGGGTCTTCGCATCCGCGGCTTCGACGAGCAACAAAGCGGCGAGGAGATCTGGTGGAACGAATGGTATGAAGAGGAAGCGCAGATTTGCGGCGCATGCGAGGGGCAGCGCTTGAATGCGGTGGCGCGGCACGTGCGCTTCAAAGGGCAGTCGATTGCGGAGCTCACGAGCCGTTCGGTCGTCGAGGCGCGCAAGCTCTTTCGCGCACTGAAGCTCAAAGGCCGCGAGCGCGACATCGCGCGAGATGTCTTGAGCGAGATCAACGCTCGCCTGGCGTTTCTCGAGGACGTCGGGCTCGGCTATCTCACGCTCGATCGTGCCGCGCCGACGCTGTCCGGCGGCGAAGCGCAGCGCATTCGTCTCGCGGCGCAGCTCGGATCGAACTTGCAAGGTGTTTGCTACATCCTCGATGAGCCGACGATCGGCTTGCATGCAAGAGACAATCGCGTGCTGCTCGATACGCTAGAACGCTTGAAGGCGAAAGGAAATTCGCTGCTCGTCGTCGAGCACGACGAGGAAACTATCAGGCGCGCCGATCACATCGTCGATCTGGGTCCCGGAGCCGGCACGCGCGGAGGACACCTCGTCGCGGCAGGGACGGCACGCGAGCTGCAAGCAACTTCGGAGTCCGTCACCGGGCGCTTTCTTGCACAGCCTTTGCAGCATCCGATGTCGCGTCGGCGTCCGGTGTCGCGGGATACACCCGCGCTCGTCGTGAGGAAAGCCTCGTTGCACAACTTGCGCGGCGAGGACCTGCGGGTGCCGCTCGGTCGCTTGGTCGTCGTCACGGGCGTATCGGGCTCCGGCAAATCCACGTTCGCTCGCGATGTCTTGCACGACAATCTTACGGCTGCCTTGAGAGCGAGACGTCGATCGAAGATTCGATGGCGCGGTTGCGATCGCATCGACGGATGGGAGCAGATCGGACGCATTCTGGAGGTGGACCAAACGCCGATCGGCAAGACGCCGCGCTCGTGTCCGGCGACGTACATCGGCTTTTGGGATGCCGTGCGCCGAGTGTTCGCCGAGACGAGCGAAGCGCGCATGCGCGGCTACGACGCCTCGCGATTCTCGTTCAATACTGCCGGCGGACGCTGCGATGCGTGCGAAGGCCAAGGATTGCGCAAGATCGAAATGAGCTTTCTTCCCGACGTGCGGGTCGTGTGCGACGTTTGTAGAGGCAGACGCTTCAATCAAGATACTTTGGCAGTCGAGTACAGGGGCAAGACGATCGGCGACGTGCTGATGATGAGTGTCGACGAAGCCGTAGAGTTCTTCAGCGCGCACCGTCGTATCCATCACGCGTTGAAATTGCTGCAGGATGTCGGTCTTGGTTATCTCACGCTCGGACAGCAGAGTCCGACGCTCTCGGGCGGTGAGGCGCAGCGCATCAAGCTCGTGACGGAGCTTTCGAAGGTTCGACCTGATTCCGATCCTCGTGCTCGCCGTTCGAGAACCGCAAGCTCCACGTTGTACGTGCTCGACGAGCCGACGGTGGGTCTGCATATGGCGGACACCGAGAAGCTGATTCGCGTCCTGCAACGGCTCGTCGATGCAGGTCATTCGGTCGTCGTCATCGAGCACGATCTCGATGTGATCGCCGAAGCCGATTGGATCATCGACTTGGGTCCGGAAGGCGGTTCGGCAGGCGGGCGCATCGTCGCTCAAGGCTCACCGGAGGATGTGCTGCGTCGAGCACGCGCATCGCACACGGCAACAGCCCTGAGGCAATTCCTCGCGCGGCGCAAGCTTGCTGCTTAGCGGCAAGTCGTACCGCTCCAAGCACGATGGAAGCACCCATCGGCTCGCGCACGAGTCCCTCGAATGCTGCGCAAGACCCCCCTCGTTTGACCCTCAAGGACGGGGTACGTAGAAAAATAATTCAACGTGTTCGTCGCGGATTTCCGAACTGCTGTCCGGAGCTTTCCCGTCCCTTTGTCTGGCCGGCCGCACGCGTTCGTTGCATACACGACGGTGACACCGGGCGCTTTTTTCTTCCGCGATGCAAAACTTCGGTGCGTGTGACGTACGTCGCATTGCGGTAGTTGCTCGTTTTTGGTGCAGGATTGTCGAGCCACATGATCGCTCCGTAGTGACACTGTCATGTCGCGTTATAGCCACGGTATACAACGGGCGCTTCGGAGCACCGTCTCGGATCCTCGATAACGCGCCTAAGTCGCCGTATCCAACGGCTTTCTGGAGCTCTCTACGGCGCGCAACGTGCCTTTCATTGGGTGTTTCCGAGTTGTAAGCTCGACACCACGCTAGCTGTTCGAGGCGTGATGCAAGTCACTTCCGAGACGCAAGCAAATCAACTTAGGGAGCGTCCCCTCGGCTTTCGCG